>JBMSJE010000085.1:0-6096 GCA_049418605.1 Sediminibacterium sp.
AACAAGAATACTTTTTTCATAAAATCTAAATAGTTACTCAAATGTACTAAAAGCGCAATCCCGACAACAGGGTCGGGATCGCTTTTAACAAAATTTATAAGGTACGTTTTACTTCTTCTTCTTCAAAGGCTTCAACAATATCCCCTACTTTAAGGTCACTGAAGTTTTTGATGGTCAAGCCGCACTCCATATTGGATACAACTTCTTTGGCATCATCTTTAAATCTTTTGAGACTTCCAAGTTCGGCTGCTTGTCCTTCACCTTTAGGATACTCAACAATACCGTCTCTGATAATTCTAATTTTACTATTACGGCTAATTTTTCCGTCAAGTACATAACAACCAGCCACAGTGGCTTTGTCAAATTTGAATACTTCACGTACTTCAACGTTAGCAATAATTTTCTCTTGGTACTTGGGTTCAAGCATACCCTCCATCGCGCTCTTGATTTCATCAATTGCGGTGTAGATGATAGAGTATAATTTAATTTCAACACCTTCACTTTCTGCAAGTTTGTTAGCCTGCATAGAAGGACGCACGTTAAATCCAATGATGATCGCATCAGATGCAGCAGCAAGAAGTACATCCGATTCTGAAATCTGACCTACCCCTTTTAATACCACTCTAATAGCCACTTCGGCAGTAGATAATTTTTGTAATGAATCCGATAATGCTTCTACAGAACCATCCACGTCACCTTTAATGATGATGTTTAATTCTTTAAAGTTACCAAGTGCTAAACGTCTACCAATTTCATCAAGCGTGATGTGTTTTCTAGCACGTAATCCTTGCTCACGTAAAAGTTGCGCGCGTTTGGTGGCTACTTCTTTTGCCTCTGCTTCGTCTGTAAATACTTTAAACTTCTCACCAGCTTGTGGTGCACCATTTAAACCAAGTATCACTACCGGTGTAGATGGAGGTGCCACTTCAATACGCTGGTTACGCTCATTAAACATCGCTTTTACGCGACCATAATGTTGTCCAGAAACAATTAAGTCTCCTTGACGAAGCGTTCCGTTTTGTACTAAAATAGTAGCCACATAACCACGGCCTTTATCTAGAGATGCTTCAATAATAGTTCCGGAGCCTTCTTTGTTAGGGTTGGCTTTTAAATCTAATAGTTCGGCTTCTAACAATACTTTTTCTAAAAGCGCATCTACATGTAAACCTTGTCTTGCAGATAATTCTTGGTTTTGGAATTTACCACCCCAAGCTTCTACTAAAATGTTCATTTGTGAAAGCTGCTCGTATATTTTTTGCGGATTCGCTCCGTCTTTATCTATCTTATTCACCGCAAAAATCATTGGAACGTTTGCAGCTTGTGAGTGCGAGATGGCTTCTTTTGTTTGAGGCATCACGGCGTCATCGGCAGCAACTACAATGATTGAAATGTCAGTTACTTTTGCACCACGTGCGCGCATTGCAGTAAATGCTTCGTGACCCGGTGTATCTAAAAACGTAATCGCTTTTCCTGTTGGCGTTGTTACCTCATATGCACCAATGTGCTGTGTGATACCACCGGCTTCACCTGCTACTACGTTTGCATTACGGATATAATCTAGTAATGAAGTTTTACCATGATCCACGTGACCCATGATCGTTACAATTGGTGCACGTTCTACAAGTGACGCTTCATCGTCTTCTTCTTCCTCTTCATCAAACTCATCAGCATCATCAATACCTATAAATTCAACTTCAAATCCAAATTCACTTGAAACGAGTTCAATAACTTCTGCATCCAAACGTTGGTTGATAGAAACCATGATACCAAGGTTCATACATTTTCCAATAACGTCTGCAAAGCTTACGTCCATTAAGTTTGCCAACTCACTTACGGTAACAAATTCTGTTACTTGTAGTTTGTTGTCTTCTGTCATTTCACCCATCGCTTCTGCTGCTTCGTCACGCTTAGCTCTACGGTATTTTGCTTTTAAGCTCTTACCTTTTCCGCCAGCGCCTGCAAGCTTCGCTTGGGTTTCTCTGATTTTTTCTTGAATTGCTTTTTGATCAATTTCTTTATCCTCTACTGGTGCACGTTTACCTCTATCATTTCTATTACCACCTTTGTTACCACCTGGTCCACCGCCTCTATTAAATTGACCACCGCCACTGCCTTGACTATTTCTGTTGTTAGCAGCAACAATAGGTCTGTTAGGACCGCTTACTGGTTTGCCGTCTGCGCCAAGTGTTGGGGCAGCAGGTGCAGGTTTACCATCTACAGGAATACGTTTGCGCTTGCGCTTTTCGTCTCTTGCTGCTGGCTTAGGACGCGTATCACTATTGATAGGTAATTCAATTTTTCCTAAAATTTTTGGACCTTCTAATTTATCCGCTCTAATATTTTCGATGGTTGGAGGTATATCTTCATCGGCTACTTTTGGAGCAGGCACTACAACAGGCTCATCAACAACAGCAGATTGTTCAGCTATTTTTTTCTTGGTTGGTTTTGCAGCTGGCTTTTCTACTTCCTCTGTAGGTGCATCTTCTGTTTTTTTCTTCGCTGCTTTTTTAGGACGAGTAGAAGAATCAATAGCAGATAAATCAATTTTATTGATCACTTTTGGCGCCTCAATTTCTGGAGCTACTGTTTTTTCTACGGCTGGTGCTTTAACCCCGGGAGCTGGAGCAGCAGCAACAGGTGCTTCTATAACAGACTCTTCTTTGCGCACTTTTTTAGCTTCTTTTTTAGCAAAAGAAAGATCTTCTTCATCTCTTTTTTTCTTGGGTTCTACCTGCGCAGCTACTTTAGGTATTTCTACCTGATCGGCTTTGTTCTTAGCAACTTTATCGCCTTGGAACTCTGCTTGTAAAGCATAGTACTGGTCTGATGAAAGTTTTGCCGTAGGCTTTAACTCATCACGACTAAACCCTTTTTTCACTAAGAACTCAACCAAGGTATCTTGGCCAATGTTGAACTCTTTAGCGGCGGCTAACAGTCTGGGTGTTTTCAATTCTGACATTCAGTGTTTTTTAGTCCATTCGTTCATTGAAATATACCACAGCGTATGAACGCTTCTGCTGTGGATCCTCGCCCCATCATTAAGGGCAAAGATAGTTAACTATATGCTGCTTAAGCTTCTTCGTCAAATTCGGCTTGAAGCACTTTAAGTACGTCTTCGATGGTTTCTTTTTCGAGGTCGGTTCTGCGCTCTAATTCGTCTGGGCTTAAGTTTAAAATACTGCGGGCAGTATCGCAACCAATACGCTTGAACTCATCAATTACCCAAGTCTCAATTTCATCACTAAATTCGTCTAAAACAATGTCAAATTCATCAACAATCTCTTCATCTTCTCTAAATACATCAATTTCATAGCCGGTTAACTCGCAGGCAAGCTTAATATTTACCCCTCTACGTCCAATGGCTAATGAAACCTGGTCTGCTTTAAGGAATACTTCGGCGTGCTTTTTATCATTGTCTAACTCCATGTAGCTAATTTTAGCTGGGGTTAAAGAACGTTGAATTAAGAGTTGAATATTGGTGGTGTGGTTAATCACATCAATGTTTTCGTTTTTCAATTCACGTACAATGCCATGAATACGAGAACCTTTCATACCCACACAAGCACCTACTGGATCGATACGATCGTCGTAACTTTCTACCGCTACTTTAGCACGCTCTCCTGGATCACGTACAATCTTTTTGATTGCAATTAAGCCATCAAAAATTTCAGGTACTTCAATCTCTAATAATTTAGCTAAGAACATTGGACTTGTTCTAGATAAAATAATAACCGGTGTATTATTTTTAAGATCAACACGCGCTACAACAGCTCTAATGTTTTCACCTTTTTTGAAATAGTCTTGTGGAATTTGCTCCGATTTTGGTAAAATAAGTTCGTTGCCTTCTTCGTCTAAAAGAAGTACTTCTTTTTTCCAAACTTGGTAAACTTCGGCACTGATGATATCACCAATACGATCACCATATTTTTTAATGAGTACGTTCTTTTTAAGATCGTTGATACGACTAGCAAGGGTTTGCTTAGCAGCCAAAATAGCTCTTCTACCAAAGTCAACCATGTTAATTTCTTCGTACAAATCTTCCCCTACTTCAAAGTCGGGTTCAATTTTGGTTGCATCGCTGTAACCCACTTCCGATAAGGGATCTATCACTTCACCGTCTTCAACAATAAGTCGGCGACGGATGATTTCTAAGTCCCCTTTTTCGGCATTAACGATAACGTCAAAGTTATCATCACTACCATATTTTTTACGGAGTAATGTTTTAAATACATCTTCCACAACTTTCATCATCGTGGGACGATCAATGTTCTCTGCATCTTTAAATTCCTGGAATGCTTCGATAAGATTAATACTAGCCATAACGCTTTATTTAAAGTTTCAAAAGTTTTAAAATTTAATTTGAATCGTTGTTGATTTTATCGTTGAAAATGGAATCACTAATTGTTGTGTTACCATTTTTTTACCTTTCCCTTCTGTATGTTCCATCAAAATATCTGACTCTGTTACTTCAAGTAACAAACCTTCTTTTGAGGTTCCGTCATTGAACATAACCTCTATATTTCTACCTTTATTTTTTACATATTGACGATGTAATTTTAAAGGTTCGTCAAGTCCGGGAGAAGACAGTTCTAACGAAAAATCTCCTTCTGGATAATAGCCTTCATCTTCAATGAGCTTATAGAGTTGCTTGTTAAAACGAACACATTTTTCGATAGCAATACCCTGGTCTCCGTCCAAATACACTTTAATGTTATTGGTAGGTTTGATTCGGATTGAAACCAAAAAATAGGTGGGCTCTTCTTGTAAGAGCTGGGCTATTAAGGCTTCAATTTTTGCTATTTGTAATTCAGTTGACATATTAAAAAAGAAGAAGGGAACGGTAGCCGTTCCCTTCAATTGTTTCATTTTCTAATGCAAATATAGTGTTTTTAGGCCTAAACTTCCAAATTTTGCTTTTGTAGAGTCCTTACCTTTGTAGTCTATTACGCTTACCATTATGATGAAAGTTATTTTCTACTGCTTCCTGTTCTACGCCCTATACCGCTTTATATTTAATGTGGTAGTGCCTGTTAGTAAAGCTAGTTCTCAAATAAAAAGCACCTTAAAAGAAATGCAGGCGCAACAAGCCGCAGCTGCAAGGGCACAACAAGAACAGGCTGCTCAGGCCCAAAGACAGGCAAAACCAGAGGTACACAAACCAGCTGCCAAAGAAGATTACATTGATTTTGAGGAAGTTAAGCCTTAAAGGCCTAAGTCTTGCACCGTAAGCCCACCATTTAAAAATATAGTTTGAAGTCCCGCTTTTTGAGCCCCCTCTATATTACTGATAGTATCATCTATAAATAGGGTTTGGGCAGGATCTAAGTTCGCATCCTGTAACACCGCCTCAAAAGCAGCTACTTCTGGCTTTCTTTGTTTCAATGTATGAGAGTAATAAGCCGTTTTAAAAAAGTGGTTAAAATTGGGATTCAAGCCAACCAGAGGTGCAGTTTGCGCGTATATTGCTGTAAATGCCTTGTAATGAATGGCATTTGTATTAGAAAATAAATAAATATTATACTTATTTTTGATTTGATCCAACCATTGTAGGCGTTCTAATGGAAAGTCAAGTAACATGGCATTCCAAGCCGTTTCTATTTGGCTATTGGTTAGGGTTAATCCAGTGGCTTCCCGCAATTGATTGTAAAATTTGTCAGGGTCTATGGCACCCACTTCTAACTGCTCAAATAATGGATTGGCGTGATGCTGGGTATACAAGTCATTAAAGTTTGCAACACCCAAATTTTCAAAAGCCTTACGCGTTAATTGATAATTAAGGTTGATTAAAACACCGCCTAAATCAAAAATGATATTTTTTACAGGAGTAACCATGCTGCAAATTAAGCGTAATATTTTTTACAAATTGATTACGATTGATGCCCTCGGTTAAGGGTAAATATTTTACATTTGCCGCTCATGATTATTTGGGCAACCAAATTTTCAGGGCCTATAGCTCAGTTGGTTAGAGCACCTGACTCATAATCAGGGGGTCCCAGGATCATGCCCTGGTGGGCCCACAGCCGAAAGGCCATATTAATAAGGGTTTATGAAGTCAAATTCATAGACCCTTTTTGTTAGGTGTAATTCTCGGCCAAG
>JBMSJE010000086.1:0-5990 GCA_049418605.1 Sediminibacterium sp.
TTTTATTACAAACTTGGAACGATATGGCAAATGCCGTTTCATTATTAACACAACCCCAAACCCCTAACACCGAAGCATAACTGCTTTAAAATTTTGATCCATGAAAAAAGTAATCAATATAAATTTTCAAGGTCGTATTCTTCCTATCGAAGAAGAGTCTTACGAAACATTAAAACAATACATAGAAAGTTTGCGTCAATATTTTGACGCCGAAGAAGGTAGAGATGAAATCATCAATGATATCGAATGCCGTATTGCAGAACTTTGTGACGACCGTTTAAAAAAAGGCGCCGTGTGTATCACAGAAGATGACATGCGTTTAATTATCGAAAGTATTGGTCGTCCCGCAGATTTTGAAGCCCAGGATGGCTTTGAAGCTACTACAAATGCAAGCGCCTCAAACGCAAACCAGCAGCAGTTTTCAGCCAATGACGAAAATCCTAAAAGACTTTACCGCGACGAACAAAATAAAGTGATTGGTGGTGTGTGTGCGGGTATTGCTAATTATTTAAAATTAGACCCACTACTAGTGCGCGTATTATGGATCTTGTTATTTGGAATTTCACTTTTTGCATATGTACTATTGTGGATCGCTGTTCCAAATACTTCAACCAATCAAATTGGTGGTGCCAGAAAAAGATTATTTAGAGATATTGATGCGAAAGTAATTGGTGGCGTATGTGCTGGCTTGTCTAAATATTTTGATGTTAAGGTAATATACATTCGACTTTTATTTTTAGTACCTACTATATTACTTGTTTTTAATTGGAATCATTTTCATTTGTTTCAATTTTGGGAATTTGATGACTTCCCTAATTTTATTGAATTAACA
Source organism: Sediminibacterium sp. (assembly GCA_049418605.1). Taxonomy (GTDB): domain Bacteria; phylum Bacteroidota; class Bacteroidia; order Chitinophagales; family Chitinophagaceae; genus Sediminibacterium. Next base: position 833 of record JBMSJE010000086.1, read on the forward strand.
TTTAGCCCGAGTGCTGTATTTGTATACATCGTACTTTGGTTGGTGCTACCAGAAGCTAAAACCACCGCCGATAAATTAGAAATGCGTGGTGAAAAAGTAGACATCAACAGCATTAAAAATACCATCCAAACAGATATGGAAGGATTTAGTAAAAGAGCACAAAACTGGGGTTCTACCATCTATAATAAGGCAAAAACCTATGATGCTCAATCAGCGCAAACGCCATCAAACGCAGTGCCAGAACCTGCACAGCGCGGAGGTTGCTTGCATTTTGCAGGCCGCACCATTACTATCTTATTTAAGGCTTTTGTTTATTTTGTACTAGGGGTTATTACCATTTCAATATTAGCGGCTTTATTTGGAGTTGGTATTGTTACCACCGGATTGCTTCCACTTCGCCACTTTATTTTAGAAGATGGGGCACACAACTGGTATGCATACGCCATTATCGTATTTTTTATATGGGTTCCAGTTATAGGAATTGTAACGGCTATTATCAGAAAAATTGCGGGCATTAAAAAAGCAAATGTGTGGGTGCGCGGTGGCTTTTGGTCGCTGTGGGCATTAAGTTGGATATTTATTCCACTGTTTTTTGCAACGCTTACCAAAAGTTTTTCTAAGCAAAATGATCCGAGGGAACAAACCTTCACCTTACCTAATGCAAAAGTGAATTATTTAGAAGTAAGTGCAGAACCGAAACCTAAATATTACAACCATACTTGGTTAAAAATAGAACCCTTTACTTTTTTAGATCAAGACACGGTATATGTAAGAAATTTACGCATACGTATTGTGAAAGCAGCGTCTGATAGTTTTGAAGTAAAGTATGTGCGCATCAGTAACGGGAAAACCATGCAGGAAGCCGAACGCCTGGCGTCGTTGATTAATTTTGATTTGCAACAAAAAGACAGCACCCTAATTTTAGACAAAGGCATTGCCATTAACAAAAAAGATAAATTTAGAAACCAGCACGTTATTATGACGATAGCGGTTCCAGTGGGTAAGCGTTTTAAAATTACCCATAAGGGATGGGCGCAAGTAAATGTGCGTGTCAATGAAAATGGCTGGCGATCAGAAACACATTCTGGATTTACAATCAATGATGGATTTGAAGGAGACGATTGGGACCAAAATATAGACACGGAATCATTTGATTATGATCGTGACGTAGAATATATCATGACGCCAACGGGTTTGGAAAGAGTGGATGGTGTTAAATCAAGTGATGACAAGGAAAACCCTGAGTTATTAAAAAACCGTTTAGAAGAACTCAAACGTGAAAGCGAACAAATAGAAAATGACCTCAAAAAAACCTGGGAGCAAAAGCAAAAAGAAGCAGACGACATTAAAAAACAGTTGGATAAAAAAGGTGATAACCTGAAAAGAAATTCAACAAAAAAAGAGTCTAGTGTTTCGGACACCGTAAAAGCCATTGCTTTTGGATTTGATGCCATCAAACTCTTCCTTTCTAGGTTTCAGTCTTAACCAATAATTAAGATGGTATATAGATAAACCCCTTATTTTTGCAGCCAATCTAATGTACTGTTATGAAAAACACTCCGTTTACACAAAAGCACTTGGCACTTGGCGCAAAAATGGCTGAATTTGCTGGATATAACATGCCTATCAGTTACTCCGGTATTAATGACGAGCATGCGGCCGTAAGAACCAATGCGGGTGTGTTTGACGTAAGCCATATGGGTGAGTTTATTTTAAAAGGAGAGGGTGCATTAGACCTGATTCAGCGCGTAACTTCTAATGACGCTTCTGTTTTAAAAAATGGACATGCGCAGTACAGTTGCCTACCCAACGAAACAGGTGGAATTGTAGATGATTTACTGGTTTACTGTGTGGAGCAAAACAAAGTGTACATGCTGGTGGTAAATGCATCTAATATCGAAAAAGATTGGAACTGGATTGTTTCAAAAAATACAGCGGGTGTAGAAATGCACAACATTAGCGACAAAACTTGTTTGCTTGCCATTCAAGGTCCAAACGCTACAAAAATATTGCAGCCACTTACCCAGATGGATATTTTAAACCTACCTTATTACACGTTTACAAAAGGTGTTTTTGCAGGTGTTGAAAATGTACTTGTGAGTGCAACAGGTTACACAGGTTCTGGTGGCGTAGAAATTTATTTTGAAGATAGCGATGGTGCTGCCGATAAAATTTGGGATGCCATTTTTGAAATTGGAACACCGCAAGGTTTAAAACCTATTGGACTTGGTGCACGTGATACACTTCGTTTAGAAAAAGGATTTTGTTTATACGGAAACGATATTGATGACACCACATCTCCACTTGAAGCTGGACTTGGATGGATCACAAAATTCACCAAAGATTTTACCAATAAATCATTTTTTGAAAATCAAAAGGCAGCTGGTGTTACTAAAAAATTAGTAGGCTTTGAAATGATTGATAGAGGTATTCCAAGACATGATTACCTGATCAAAAATGAAGCCGGCGATGTGATTGGAAAAGTAACAAGTGGTACACAGGCACCAAGTCTACAAAAGGCTGTGGGACTGGGTTACGTGGCTACTGCGCGCGCTACTCTTGGATCTGAAATTTACATTGATATCAGAAATACAATGGTTAAAGCAAAAGTGGTTAAGTTCCCTTTTGCGTAATTATTCTTTCTTGTTTTTAGAATTTATACTCGAATAAGATTACGCTGTTTGTTAGTGTCTGTTTAATGTTTCTATTTGTTTATCGCAAATATGAAAACAGACATGTATGAACGCAATTAAAAACAAAGTCCAACTTATTGGACATCTAGGTCAAACCCCCGAAATTACAAATTTTGAAGGCGGTAAAAAAGTAGCCAACTTAAATTTAGCTACCAACGAAATTTACAAAGATGCCAACGGCGAAAAAGTCACCGAAACACAATGGCATTCTGTGGTAGCATGGGGCAAACTTGCCGAAATCGCCGAAAAATATTTAGTCAAAGGCATCGAAGTTGCTATTGATGGCAAACTCGTTAACAGAAATTACACCGATAAAAACGGCGTTAAAAAATACGTTACCGAAGTGCATGCCAACGAACTTCTCATTCTTACAAAAAAAGGATAGCCCCTCTGTTCTTTTTTATGGCCAGCGCTTTTGCGCTGGCCTTTTTATTTTCGTTCATTTGGCTTTATATTTGCAGCCACATGAATCAGCCTAAGCCACATTTACATACGATCTTATCGCCCAAATTATTAGAACTATACAATGTCAGTGATTGCGTTGTAGTAGTTATTGATGTATTTAGAGCTACTTCTACCATTGCAACGGCACTATACAATGGTGCCGACCGTATTATCCCTGTCGACAATGTTAACAAATGCATTGAAGTGGGAAAAGCAACCGGCGGTATCACAGCTGGGGAGCGTGACGGAAAAATTATTGAAGGGCTTTCTTATGGAAATTCTCCTGCCGAATATCCGCGTAGTTTTATCGAAGGCAAAACCCTGGTTCTTACAACAACCAATGGTACCAAGCTTTTGCATATGGCCCTAAATAATGGTGCCGATCAAATTATTACGGGTTCATTCCCTAATTTATCGGCCGTTTGTGCCCATTTAATTGCACAAAACAAACCGGTTGTACTCGGTTGCTCTGCCTGGAAAGACCGCGTTAATATCGAAGACGCTTTATTTGCCGGCGCCGTAATAGAACAAATCAAGGATCATTTTACCATCCACTGTGATAGTTCACTTATGGCAAATGATTTATACAATTTGAATAAAGCAGATATTACCACATTTATCCAAAAAACCACCCATTGGCACCGACTAGCATCTTATGGGTTAGAAGCGGACTTAACCTACTGTGTTACCGCAGACGTGGCTCCCGTGCTTCCGATCTACAAAAACGGAGATTTAGTACGTGCCAATTAGTAGCTTTTTCGTACTTTCGCAAATTGCCCTTTTTAAACAGGGTGCAATTTAGAACAGCACTATGGCGCTACCTTACTTGGTCAAACATATTTATAATAACGGTACCGAAGAGGTAATCAGAAGAGGGAAAAAAATTCATGCGTTGGGTAATGTAGAATTACTTGAGTATGACGACCTCATGGGCAATGTAAATTTTAGGGTTAAGGATGATGGGTATACTACTTTTTACAAGGTAAGCGTCTCTCAATTTAAAAATCCAAAATTTTTGTCGGTTCGTTGTGCATGCCCCTATAACTTATCAGAAATTTGTAGACATAAAGCGGGCGCTCTTTTTCATTTGCAAGATTTATTAGACCGAAATCAGTTAGGTAACTATGAAGCGGCCTATGATCAAAAGCATACGGTTGTTAAAATGAAGCAGCTTGAGTTAAAGCAAATAAAAATGCTTTCTGATCAATCTAGTTTTGAAGAAGCGAGTAATTTTTTAAGAACAGGTTCGGCAACCATCCTAGAAGCAAAGGAGGAAAGGGTTACAGCCTCTTTGGTGTATGAAGGACATACCTACCAATTGCTCATTCAAAAAAATGAAGAACGCAATTTTGACACATCATGTAACTGCGCATCTGAAACAGAACATCCGCTTTGCGTACATAAAAACATTATTTTTTTACAATTACTCAATAAGTTTGGCCCTGGCTATTTTGATACCATAAGAAACTGGGATAAAGAAAAAAATAAATTATTAGCCCTTTATGGGTATTCTTTATCAGATGATTTGACAAATAAATTTGAATTTACCTACACGGCAGGAAAACCTTTTTTACGCGTATTAGATACATCCATCAAAAGAGTGGCACTTCCATTAGGAAACGAAGCCATTTCTATTGTTTTAAAAAAGCCTGATTTTATACCCGCCGAAAAAGAAACGGAAAAAGTTGACGAATATGTGCCCAAGGTAAAAGGTAAAACTTTTCAAAAATTAGGACTTGTCATTTCTACAAACAGTATTCAATATCCTTTTATACAATTTGATATCGTAGAAGGAGAAGTAGATGAAGACCAGCAGCGTTTTTTAGGAAAAGTAGAAAAGCAAGACCTTGCTAGGTTTATTAATACTGAACTCCTAGACGAGCAGGATAAATCACTCGTGCAGCAGCTCCGTAAATTAATGCCTTCCGAAGTAAGCAGGTATCTAGACCGGAATTCGCCATTTAGTGGTATCTGGGAAAACATTGTGCAGCAGCACAATGATCAGCTCCCCGAAGAAACCA
>JBMSJE010000087.1:0-5895 GCA_049418605.1 Sediminibacterium sp.
TTAAAGTGCTGTTTAAATTATATGGCATCAAAGAAATACCAGCGCATATTATGCCTATGAGTATTCACAAGCTTGGTAATAGTTCAGTTGCTACGATACCTACTTTATATGATTTGGTAAAACATGGACAACTTGAAAATCATAGCCTTCAAAAAGGAGACATTGTTTTATTTGCCTCAGTTGGAGCAGGTATGAATATCAATGCAGTATGTTATAAAATGTAACGCCTATTAATACCCACGTTCGTTTTTGCCTTCGATATAATTTAAGAAAGCTTTATTGACCACTTTATTGCCACCTAGTGTAGGATAGTTACCTGTAAAATACCAATCACCGGTATTGGTTGGGCAACATGCGTGTAAATCTTCGATGGTCTGATAAATAACTTCTACTGGTGTAGACACTTCGGGAGGCGTTATCAGTTCAGCAATTTTGTCTGAAATTTGAAGTGTCGTAAAAGGCTTGTAAATATTACGCACAACGTTTTCGGTGTGGAGTTCACCAGCCAGATCCAATGCTTTTATTTTTTCGTGTACCTCGGTTAAAATATGCTCTTGCTGGGTGTCTTTTAGCAATGCAACAGCTGCTTTAAATGCAATAAAATCTCCAAGCTTACTCATATCAATACCATAACAATCGGGGTATCTAATTTGTGGTGCTGACGAAACAACAATAATTTTTTTAGGGCTTAATCTTGAAAGCATTCGAACAATACTTTCTTTTAATGTAGTGCCACGTACGATACTGTCATCAATCACCACCAGCGTGTCTTGGCCACTACGAACGGTACCATAGGTGATGTCATATACGTGTTGTACCATTTCGTTGCGGTTGGCATCTTCGGTAATAAAAGTGCGCAGCTTAACGTCTTTGATGGCTATCTTTTCTTGGCGAATTTTACGGTTCACCATTTCTTCTAATTTCTCAGGCGTAAAATCTTTGCCCCAACTTAAAATACGTTCTACTTTAATTTTATTTAAGTAGGCTTCCATTCCTTTTATGAGTCCGTAAAAAGCAACTTCTGCTGTGTTAGGGATATAAGAGAAAATGGTATTTTTTAAATCATTATCAATTCTTTCAAGAACTGTTTCACTTAAAGATCTTCCTAGTGCAATACGTTCTCTATAAATTTTTTCGTCGCTACCTCTAGAAAAATAAATTCGTTCAAAACTACACGCTCTTCTTTCTTTCGGTTCTAAAATTTGCTCGATATGATAATCGCCATTGGGATCTACAATAATAGCAGTACCTGGCATGAGTTCTTGTACTTCATTTTCACCCACATTAAATGTGGTTCTGATGGCAGCGCGTTCTGATGCCGCTACAATCACATCATCTGAAATATAATAGTAGGCAGGTCTAATACCATGCGCATCGCGCATGATAAAACTACTTCCATTACCAAGCAGCCCACCAATGGTGTAACCGCCATCAAACATAGGCGTAGCCTGCTTTAATACGTGCGCAATATTTGCAGTATTTGGATTTTTATCGTCTTCTTGTACTAAAAAATGATGCACTACTTCTAGCATCGCAGCTAAATCACTTTGCTTTTGAAAAGCGCCTGGTTCAAAATTTATTTGTGCAAATAAATCGTCGGTGTTTACCAGATTAAAATTACCTGCAAGTGCCAAATTTTTTCCTGGAGAAATATTTCTCTTTATAAATGGATGACAAAACTCTACATTGTTTTTACCTTGGGTGCCATAACGCAGATGACCCAATAACAGTTCTCCTAAAAATGGTAAATGCCCTTTCATTAAACCCGGATGATTTTTAATATCGGGTTGGTGCTTTTCTAATTCCTGAATTTCTTGACCGATGTTATAAAATAAATCGGCGATAGGCTGTGGAGCACTGCTGCGCATTCTGTGCAAGTAAGGATTACCCGCTTCGATATCTAATTTTACAGCTGCAATACCTGCACCATCTTGGCCACGATTATGCTGTTTTTCCATTAACAAATACAGCTTATTGAGGCCGTAGGTTACGCTACCATACTTTTGTAGGTAGTAAGAAAAAGGCTTTCTCAAACGAATAAAAGCTAAGCCGCATTCGTGTTTGATATCGTCGCTCATAGTAGGTATAAATGAGAAGTGGCGAAGTTAATAACTTCGCCACTTCCTTGCAATTAAATATTAAAGGTATTTTATCATTTATTGGCAGCTAATGCCTCCGCTAACCACAAAAACTCGCTGGTAAAAGTATCCACCGATTTTTGAAAGCCAGCGTCAGTTAATTCGCCTTCGGGAGAGAACTTTTGGTCTAAAAACGGAACCAACAGCATATTAGGAGCCGCAATTCCAAACAAAGCAGGCACCAATAGTAGTAATTGCTGACTAGCCCTAGCACCGGCTAAACCACCCGGCGAACCGGTTACCAGCCCAAAAGCCTTACGGCTTTGCTTGGGAAAATGGTCTAATAGGTTTTGAAGCGCCGCCGAATAACTACCATTGTATTCGGGGGTCACTAGTATAAACGCATCGGCAGCAAACATACGATTGGCTAGCGGCTTTAGATAATCAGGCGCTTGATCGGGCGTTCCAATAACAAAGTTTAGTAATGGCATGTTCCAATCTCTAACATCTAATAAACCAATATTATGTTGGGTGTTCGCAGCAAAATGCTTTTGCAAGAAAAGCGCTACTCTATGTGTGACACTGTTTGTACGAGGACTTCCTGAAATAATTTCTATGTTCATATAAATTTGTTCCTATTTAATAATACCAATGTATTTTTCTTTGTGCTGATAAATAGCAATACCATTTAACAATAAAAGCAATACACCAATACCGGGTGCTTGGGCAATTAACAATTCAAACAACAAAATGTTCACTACGATTGGCGCAAGTAACAATAATCCTAGTGCGCGTAAAGGTTTGTAAAATAATAAAAGGCCTACAACTACTTCTAGTGTTTTAACAACCAACAAATATTTAGTTGGGTAAAACAAATCAAAAAAAGCTTTTACATTTCCAGCTGGTGCTGGCATAGGCATAAAATTGAAAAAGTAATTAGCGCCAAATACAACAAATACAAAGGCTAATAATAAAGAAGGGGCTTGTTTTAAGTAATTCATGGGTGTGTGTTTAAAATTTAAAAAAATATTACCACTGCATGGGTACTTCAATCACTAGTAATGAAGATTTTGCTGTGGCAGTAAATTCAAAGGATTCTGTTTCTGATATAGCAATAGCATCTCTTGAGCCTAGTTCCTGCGCACCAATTTTAACTTGGCCGTTCACAACAATAAGATAAACACCACCACCTGATTTGTGGAGGTTATAGCTTTGTGTTTGGTTGGCATCAAAATCACCTAATGAAAACCAAGCATCTTGATTAATCCAAACAGCATTATCATTGTCAGGGGCTACAACCGTTTGAAATTTATTGATACGGTCTGCTGCACTAAATGTAAGCTGCTCGTAACGGGGTTTGATATTTTTTTCTTTTGGAAAAACCCAAATCTGAAATAGCTTAACAGGCTTATCGTTATTGGCATTGTATTCACTATGGTAGATACCAGAACCAGCACTCATAATTTGCACATCGTTGGCTCTAATAATTTCATCACGACCAGTAGAGTCGTTGTGGTGCAGGTCTCCTTCTAATGGTATAGTTACAATTTCCATATTATCATGCGGATGCTTCCCGAAACCCATATCAGCATCGATATGATCATCATTGATAACGCGTAGTGCACCAAAATGAACCCGCGCAGGATTATGGTATTGTCCAAAACTAAAATAGTGGTAGGTATCGAGCCAGTCAAATTTTACGTGGCCTCTACTTGCAGCTGTATGTAATTCTGTTTTCATCTTTTTTAATTTATATGTATATACATGAATAGGTTTAAAAAAATTAATCGGTTTCTTTTTGGCGCATTTTTTCAAGTAACTGATTGAGTTGTTGCGCCTCTTTTTCAGTTAAATTTTGCATACAGGCATGTAGCTGATTAAGCTTACTGGTACTGGATTCTAGGATAGACAAGCCACTTTTAGTAATGGTAATGAGGGTTTCTCTTTTATCCGTTTCAGACACTGTTCTTTTCACTAGTTTTTTTATTTCTAGACGGTCAATGATGCGGGGCACATTGGAACTTTTTTCAATCATACGTCTAGCAATATCTTTTACGCAAAGCTGATCTGGGTATTTTCCTTTCAAAATTCGAAGCACATTGTACTGCTCATGGGTAAGGTCAAAATCCTTCAATTCCTTACTGGTAATGCTTTTAAGCCACCAAGCGCTATACAAAACATTAAGTGAAGCCTTTTGAACTTCACTAGAAAATTTAGTACTTAAAAGGGCGTTTTCTAATTTCACAACGCAAATGTATGTATATACATGTAATTTACAAAAAGAATTTTTTTCTATGGCGCGCTTCGCGCGCCATATTCTGGCCAGCCTAGCCCAAAAAAAAGCGCCCTACCGGTGGTGGGGCGCCATATATTCAATATCCTTTAACTTATTTTCTATTTGCAGTAGCCTTAGCTGCCGCATCTTTCCAATCTTTTAAACTATCACAATTACCGTATTCGGTATCGATAGACACATAATAGGTAGGAATATGGTCTTTAAACCATTTTTCTAACACGTTACCCTTTTTTTCTTCAATGGCGCGCTGTGCGATACGGTTATAATCGTCCAACATATTTTCGCGATGGGGTTCTGTTCTGCGCTTTAAATGAATCAAACGAACGGCCTTTCTATTACGCTCGTCGATATAAACCTGAGGTGTACTGTACTGTCCAGGCTTTAAATTTTTAAGCGCCACAACCATGTCTTTATCGAGCATATCAATGGTTAAAAACACGCTTCCGTTTGGACCGGCAATAGAACCTGCACTAAACTTGCTGTTTTCGTCGTCGCTAAATTTACTCACTGCTTCGTTAAAAGAGAGTGTGCCTCCCAAAAGCGCTTTTTTAATCGAGTCTACTTTTGTGGTGGCTTCTTTAATTTCATCATCTGTAACAGGAGGAATACGTAAGATATGTCTTACCACTGCCTCGTCACCACTGCGGCTCACGAGTTGTATAATGTGCAGTCCATATTTCGATTTTACAATGGGAGAAATTTGACCTTCTTTTAAACGAAAAGAGGCCGACAAGAAAGCAGGGTCCCAAGTTTTTTCATTTCTGTTTAAAGTGTACTGGCCGCCAGCATCCTTACTTCCTGGATCTTCCGAATATAATTTTACGAGCTGCTCAAACTTTTGTTTACCAGATTCTACTTGCTTTTTATAGTCAAGCATTTGCTTGGCTACATATTCTTCGATATCCTTATTGGCTTTTGGGATGACCACAACTTGGCTAATTTCAACTTCACTCTCATAAAAGGGTAAGCTGTCTTTTGGAATTTTTGCATAGTAAGCACGTACTTCGTTAGGGGTTATTTTTACGGTTCCTACTATTTTCTTTTGCATTTCTTCCGCTAATTTTTGCGCTCTAAATGCTTCTCTAAAATCTTCCTTTAATTGATACACCGTTTTACCAGCAATCTCTTCTAATAAATCTTTAGAGCCATATTGTTGAATAGCACTTCTAATTCTGTTATCGAGTGCTGCATCAATTTCATCTTCACTAATTTTAAGTGAATCTTTTTCACCTTGCAACACAAGTGCTTTTTGAATGAGCTGCCCTTCCATGATTTGACAAGCGGTAGGAATCACTACATTTTCTTGACCTTGCGCCTGACGCTTTAAGTCTAAAAGTGCATTCTCAACATCAGAACGCAAAATAATTTTATCTCCTACCTGACCAATAATTTTATCGGCAACCACTTTCTTAGACTGAGCAGCAGCATGCTTCGTAAACAAACCCGCCGCAGCAATCATCACAACAAACAAGAATACTTTTTTCATAAAATCTAAATAGTTACTCAAATGTACTAAAAGCG
>JBMSJE010000088.1:0-5873 GCA_049418605.1 Sediminibacterium sp.
GGGTAACGGACCAAGAATTAGCCCCTCTAGAAAGTTTTTTTGAAGAAAATAATTTTGAAATTCAGTCTAGCACGCCAAATTATTTAGAAGTTACTTCACAAGAAAATAGCACCCTTGGATTTCATATAGTAGACACCCAACACCTAGTAACTACCCTATTTAAAACCAGTTGCGCCCCTTCATTTTTAGAAAAAATAAACGAATTGGTGCCAGGTGGGCTTTTACAAAGCTATCATTCAGAAGAAGAGATCTTTTCAGCAGCCAATATTCCCTATTTCCCAACCTATTTAAGAGAAGACAATACCAATATTGATACAGTAACTAGCAAAGGCCTTCCTACCGTTATTGTTCCCTCTGATATCAAAGGCATTATTCATAGCCATAGTAAATGGAGCGATGGATCTAACACGCTTTTAGACATGGCAACGGCTGCGAAAGCAAATGGTTTTGAATATTTAGTGATTAGCGATCACTCAAAATCAGCATTTTATGCAAGTGGGTTACAAGAAGACCGCATTATCGCACAGCACAAAGAAATAGATCAGCTAAACGCCGGGTTAGCGCCCTTTAAAATATTTAAGAGTATTGAAAGCGATATTTTAAATGATGGTACTCTAGATTATGCACCACAGGTCTTACAAACATTTGATCTCGTTATTGCTTCTGTGCACAGCAACCTTAAAATGCAGGAAGAAAAAGCCATGCAAAGGCTTATTACCGCCATCGAAAATCCATACACCAATATACTCGGGCACATGACCGGGAGATTATTATTGAGCCGAAAAGGATACCCAGTAGACCACCAGAAAATTATTGATGCCTGTGCCGCTAACAATGTGGTTATTGAACTCAATGCGCACCCCAGGAGGTTAGACATTGATTGGCGCATGATTGGAAAAGCACTTGATAAAGGCGTACTTATATCCATTAATCCGGATGCGCATGCTATTCAAGGCTTTGAAGATTGCCGGTATGGCGTTTTAGTGGCTCAAAAGGCAGGTGTAACCAAAGAAAACAACCTGAGTAGCTTTACGCTAGATGCCTTTGAAAAATGGGTAACTACACAGCAATCAAAAAGGAAATAAAAATTCGTGGCTATTTGGTTTTGGCTTCGTTCCAAAGCAGGTCCATTTCTGAAAGCGTCATATCCGCTAAATTTTTGCCCTGTGCTGTGGCCTGTTCCTCCATATACATAAAGCGCGTTCTAAATTTTAGGTTTGTTTTTTCAAGCGCCGATTCTGGATCTACACCCACAAAACGCGCATAATTGACGAGGCTAAATAGTACATCACCAAACTCATCTTCTATTTTTGAAACATTAGAACTGGCAACAGCTTCTTTAAGCTCTCCTATCTCCTCTTCTACTTTATGCCAAACCTCTGTCGTTTCTTTCCATTCAAATCCTACCTGCTTTGCTTTTACTTGCATACGTGTTGCTTTTACAAGTGCAGGTAACGACACGGGTACACCACTTAGTACCGACGATTTTCCTTCTTTTAATTTTAATTTTTCCCAGTTACGTTTAACGTCTTCTTCATTCTCCACTTTTACATCGCCGTAAATATGTGGATGCCTATCAATTAATTTTTTTGCAATCCCATCAATCACTTCTTGTAACTGAAATTTATTTTCTTCTTTACCAATACGCGCATAAAACAAAATATGAAGTAACACATCTCCCAACTCCTCTCTAATTCCATCCCAATTTTTATTCGTAATAGCATCAGCAAGTTCATAGGTTTCCTCGATGGTCATAGACCGCAGCGTATCAATGGTTTGTTTTTTATCCCAAGGGCACTGCTCCCTTAATTCATCCATAATGGTAACCAGTTGTAAAAAACTTGAAGCGATCGGATTCATAAAATAAATTTAGTCGTTGTATTTGCGCTTTTTTTCTGGCTCGTAACTAAGTTGTTCTTGAAAAGACTGAGCGTTTGGATTGGTGGTAACCGAATACGCAACTTGTAGTAGCAGCAAATAGCCAATGACCGAAAATAAAAGCTCACCCCATCCTATCCAATAACCCCAAAAGGCATATACAGCAGCGGTTTCGGGCGTTGCGGTTTCGTAAATGACAGTTACTTTTTGTCCAAGTTTAATAGGCCTTAAAAAATAACGCGCATCGGTTTGGTGCCATCTACCACCTGCCTGATATACAGCAACAGGCATTGTTTGTTTAGTCGCTGAATCGTATAGGTTTTGAATGGTTGCGGGCGCTTTTTCTCCATCAAAATAATCTGGCTGGCGTGTAAACAAAATATAACACGCAAAACAAATTAAGTAGAGTATGAAAACCGACCTTAACAACCGCGTTAATTAGTGAGGCTTCTAAAGTCTACAGGAACAAGTTTACTCACCCCTGGCTCTTGCATGGTTACACCATAAATAACATCTACCGCACCCATGGTTTGTTTATTGTGTGTTACAATAATAAACTGTGAGTTGTCGCTAAATTTCTTAATCATTTGTGTAAACTTACCTACGTTGGCATCATCTAATGGCGCATCCACCTCATCCAAAATACAGAATGGTGCTGGCTTAATTAAATAAATAGCAAATAGTAATGCAGTGGCCGTTAATGTTTTTTCTCCTCCACTAAGCTGTGTAATGGATGATGGACGCTTGCCCTTAGGCTTCGCTACAATATCAATGCCTGTATCTGCTAAGTTCGTAGGATCAACAAGTACCATGTCGGCGGTATCTTCTTCGGTAAATAAAGCCTTAAATACTTTTTGGAAGTTTTCTCTTACTTTATTGAAGGTCTCTAAAAATTGTTGGTTCGCCGTTGCCTCTACTTCTTGAATGGTTTGAAGTAAAGATTCTTTAGCTGAAACAAGGTCATTTTTTTGCTCTAATATAAAATCGTAACGCTTGCGCATTTCGGTGTAAGCTTCAATAGCTGTAGGGTTCACCTCGCCCATATTTTCGAGGCGTTTACGCATACGTTCAGACGTATTTTGAAGCTCTTCGAGTGGCGTTTCAGAAGTACGTGGTTGGTCTAAAATATCATCTAACTCCACTTTAAATTCTACACTTAGGCGTTCTTTCATACCCGCTAACTGTAGCTTCAGGTTGTTTAATTTGTCTTTGATCTCTGTCACTAAATGATCTATCATTTCCTTACTCTTCGACTTTAAACGTAGTTGACTTTCCTTTTCTTGAAGTGCGTTTCTTAAGTTATAGTAAGCCTGATCTGCTTCATTTAATTTTTGCTCCTCAACTTCTTTTTGTTGCATGAGCTCCACTAAAAGCGATTCGGATGCCGCAAGTGTAGCTGCACCTTCTTCGATGTCGGTAGAAGCTTCGGATAACTGAGAAGTGTTATTGTCGATTTGAGCAATAAGTTCACTCAACTGATTTTCTTTGAATAACAATTCTTGCTTGAGCGTGGTGATTTTACTTTGCTGACGCGTGAACGTAATATTAGTTTCGTTGTAAGAGGCAGAAGCATCGTTATAAGCCTGTTCAGCTAATTGATAATCCTGCTCAACAAGGCTAACCTGCGCTGCCGTTGCTTGTATAAGATCATTAAGTTCATGGAGTGTAGCACGCGTTTCCGAAATGGCATCATGCTCATCTCCTAAACGTGCCTCTATATCTGCAAGGCGGTCTGTGGCGGTTACACTAGCGGCCTGTAAATTTTCAATTCTATTTTTAGCAGCAAAAACGTCGTTTGTGAGCTGGTTAATTTCAGCTTCTGTTTGCTTGATGTTGCCTTCTTTTAATTGATCATTAAAAGCAATGACTTCATTGTGTTTAAACTGAATATCTGATTTTAATAAATTAACAACAGACTCTTGATCGGTAATATCTTCTGCTAATTTTTCAAGATTTTTAGCACGTCCAATTTTTTTACCTTCAAATAAACCAACACTACCACCGGTTAATGTGTATTTACCTTTTACATACTTACCCGTTTTTTCGAGTACGATGGCGCCATTGCTGTTGTTAATAGCATCTTCGTTTTCGGCGATGTAAACATTAGATAAAAGGTACTGTGCTAATTTTTTATATTGCTCATCTACTTCTACTACATCGAGTGCAGCAAATGTGCCAGCCGGCTGCGAACTTTCAGATCTAAAATCGGCAAACTTATCCAACATAAAAAAGTTGGCCTTCCCTTTTTGATTGGCGTCTAATAAATGAACCGCTTGCAGCCCTTCTTGTAAATTATTAACAACGTAGTAGTTTAGGTAAGGCTCCAAAACGTTTTCAACGGCTGCTCTAAATTCTTCCTTCACATAAATGATATCAGAAAGTATAGGAGCCGAATGGTTCCAATCTGGATTCTTGTTTAAAAATTTAATACTCTCCGGATATCCTTCCATCGAGTCAATTAAACTTTTAAGCAAGTTGTATTCGTTGCGCTTAGCGTCTAATTTTCTATTTTCTTCGGCAAGTTCAGAACGAAGCACTTCAAGTGCCTGCTGCGTTTCAAAAATACTAAACTTCGTTTTTTCTTGATGCGCCTGCAAGTCAGCCAAAGCATTTCGCTTGTCTGATAAACTTTCTTCTTTTTCGACAAGGGCTTCTTGTAACTGCGTTAACTGCTGTGCACGTTGTGATTGTTCACCGGTTAGCTGCGTTTGTGCTCTTTGTAAGTTTTGAATTGACGTATCGGCAACGGCAACCTTTTTTTCAGCGTCAAACTGGTTACGCTGAATTTGTTGAAACTCATTTCTTAAAGTATCTACACCTGATCTGCGCTCATCAAAATTACGACGCTTGTTTTCAATATCAAGCTTTGCATTTTCTACGGCGTCTTGTAACTCCGCTAATTTTGCCTCTTCATCTCCAACCTGAATTTGTGTGTATTCAATAGAATCACCAATTGTTTTTACCTGACCAGTAGCCTTATCTAAAAATTCTTTTAAATTGGTTTCTTTTTCTTTGAGGTAATGTAGTTTTTGAGTCGCTAAGTTTTTATCGTTTTCCTTACCACGTAAATTTTGGAGTAAGTCGTTAAAAGCCTGCTGCATGCTCTGAAGCGCGCGTTCTTTTTCAATAAAACCTACTTTTTCTTGTTCAAGTGCCGCTTCTTCTACTGCAATTTCAGCTTCTAACTGCACGCGCTTGTTTACCTCAAGGTCTTGTTGCTCGTTGAGCTCCTTGTACGTGATATTGAAGCCTTCAAGTGCTGCTTTTGCAAGCTCGATAGAAACTTCTCTAAACTCACCCTTGATTTCGAAATACTTTTCTGCTTTTTTAGCCTGATTTTCGAGGGTCTTTAATTGGTTGTTGATTTCAAACAACAAATCCTCAATACGTGCTAAATCCTGCTCGGTAGCATCTAATTTATTTTTAGCTTCCTTTTTTCTGGTTTTGTAAATGGTAATACCCGCTGCTTGCTCAAGCATTCTGCGGCGACTATTTTCTTTATCCTTAATAATGTCATCCACCATACCTAACTCGATGATGGCATAACTATCTGTACTAACCCCGGTATCCAAAAACAAATTGTGGATGTCTTTTAAACGACAACTTACGTCGTTAAGGCGGTACTCGCTCTCGCCGTTTTTATAAAACCTACGTGTAACGGTTACGGTACTAAACTCGGTAGGTAATAAATTTTTTGTATTTTCAAAAGTCAAACTCACTTCTGCGAGTCCACTTGCACTTCTTGTTTTACTCCCATTAAAAACGAGCGCATCGAGGTTTTCACTTCTTAACGCCGATATCTTTTGCTCACCAATAACCCATCTAATGCTATCGATAATATTACTTTTACCACAACCATTGGGCCCAATAATCCCAGTGATCCCTTCGTCAAATGTTACCACTGTTTTGTCAGCAAAACTTTTGAACCCTTTGATTTCTAACGATTTTAATCTCACTTTTCTATTCTTTTAATACCCGCGAACTTACATTAAAAC
>JBMSJE010000089.1:0-5869 GCA_049418605.1 Sediminibacterium sp.
CAGTTGCAGTTGTATCAACAGCTACAGCAGTTGTGTCAACAGCAGTTGTATCTGCAGTTGCTTCTTTGTTTTCACCTGAGTTACATGCTACGAAAGCTACTACAGCTAAGATTGCGAATACTTTTTTCATTGTACTTGTTTTTTGAGTTAATAATTGTGCGCAAAGATAGGGGTCATCTTGAATTTAACAAATTTTTTGCCCTATATTTTATTTTTTTCTAAAGTATATACGAATGGGCACCCCTTTAAAATTAAAACTGTCTCGAAGCTGGTTTTCGAGGTAATTACGATACGGAGACTTGATATCTTCGGGATAGTTGGTAAAAAATGCAAAGGAAGGCACCGGCGTAGGCAGCTGCGTTACATATTTAATTTTTACTGTATTTCCTCTAACCACCGGAGCATGATAAGCTGCAACGGCTTTTAGCATCACTTCATTTAATTGAGATGTTGGTATTCTACGGCGCTTGCTTTCAAAAACCTCCAAACCACTTTCGATGGCTTTAAAGATCCTGGTTTTCTCTTTTGCAGAGATAAATAAAATAGGCACATCGGTAAAAGGTGCTAATTTCTGCTTCAAGTTTTTCTCGTAGTCACGTGCCGTATTCGTCTCTTTTTCAATGAGATCCCACTTATTTACAAGTACCACAACACCCTTTCCCTTGCGGGCAGCCAAGCTAAAAATGGTGATATCCTGTCCCGTAACACCCTTGTGGGCATCAATCACAATAAAGCAAACATCGGCTTCATCCATGGCCTTAACGGCTCTAATAATGGAATAAAACTCGAGGTCATCCTTTTCTTTCGACTTTTTACGAATCCCCGCCGTATCAATCAATATAAATTCTTTCTGAAATAAATTGTAATGGGTATGAATGGTATCGCGGGTGGTTCCAGCTATATCCGATACAATCGTACGCTCCTCACCTACAAGTGCGTTTAGTAATGACGACTTACCTACATTGGGCTGACCAATAATGGCAAACTTAGGAATGTCGGACCCTGAAATTTCAACTTCGGCATCATCTGGCTTTATTTCAGCACAAATGGCGTCCATTAAATCACCGGTACCACTTCCCGATATACTTGACACAAAAAAGTTATGCTCAAAACCCATACCATAAAACTCGGTAGCTTCAAGTTCCCTTGTTCCATTGTCCACCTTGTTTACCACCACATAAACGGGCTTGGGCGTGCGCCTTAACATATCTGCCATAGCATCATCCAAATCGGTAATACCTGTTGCAACATCCACCATAAATATAATAGCATTGGCCTCTTCCATAGCAATTTTCACCTGCTTACGGATCTCGGTTTCAAACATATCTGAAGAATCGGGCACAAATCCACCCGTATCAACTAGGTTAAAACTCTTGCCATTCCACTCCGTTACCCCGTACTGACGGTCTCTGGTAACACCACTAATATCATCTACAATAGCTTTACGCTGCTCTAAGAGGCGGTTAAAAAACGTACTCTTACCTACGTTTGGCCTTCCAACAATTGCGACTGTATAGCTCATAAAATAATTCTAAATAGTTAAAATAAATATTCAAGTAATAGTATCTAATTAATTGTTAATCAATTTATTGATACCCGTATTCTTTTAATTGTTGATCGTTATCTCTCCACTTTGGACGCACTTTTACAAAGAGTTCTAAAAACACTTTTTGTCCCACAAATGCTTCAATATCTTGCCTAGCCTGTATACCAATTTCACGAATCATGGTCCCTCGCTCCCCTATAATGATAGCCTTTTGGGTTTCGCGGTGCACGATAATATCGGCCTGAATTTTAATGATATTTTCCTTTTCCTTAAACTCGTTGATAAGTACCGCGGTATGGTATGGGATTTCATCCCCGTATAAATGGTAGATTTTTTCTCTGATAAGCTCGGCCACAAAAAACTTGGTGGGCATATCACTCAAATCGTCTTCGTTGTAAAAAGGCACACCTTCCGGCAAAAATGCCAACACCTCAGCGAGTAGCTTTTGTAAATGTACTTTTTGAAGGGCCGATATCTTTACGAGTTTCTTGCAATAAGCCTTAGTAGCAAAAAACTCGGTAGCCTCGGCAATTTTACCATTGGCAGCAGCGTCAATCTTATTGAGCACCACAATAGCAGGTACTTTTAGCTTGAGGGCTTCAAAAATGGCGCTGGTTTCTTCAAAATTGTCATTGGCATCCACAATTAAAAGCGCTAAGTCTGCGTCTTCGAGGGCCGTTTTAACCGCGTGCATCATGCGCTCATGGAGCTTATAACGTGGGTCAATAATACCTGGGGTATCAGAAAAAATGATTTGATACTCACCTGGGTTGTTTAAAAAAGCCTTAATACGGTGCCTGGTGGTTTGTACTTTAGGAGACACAATAGCCATTTTTTCGCCTATAAGGGCGTTGAGCAAGGTACTCTTGCCGGCATTGGGTCTTCCAAAAATATTTACAAATCCAGCTTTCATGACTACTTGTTTACAGCACCTTAAAGGTAGCTACTAAAAGAAAAAGACCCCGATTTGAGGTCTTTTTTGTTGCGAGGGAAGGGATCGAACCTCCGACCTTCGGGTTATGAGCCCGACGAGCTACCGCTGCTCTACCTCGCGATGTTTGGAGGGCAAAGGTAACGCCAGAAGGCTAGTTCACCAAATATATTTAATCGATTTAAAGGGGCTTTATATCCGAAGCGCCGCTCGTTCTTGTTTCAAAACGACCCACTGTTCCTTTGTACCTGATATCGCTGGCACCAGAAACATTTGCTTTTAAATATTTATTGATGGTTAATCGAATACTTGAAGCTCCAGAAGCAACCACAGCGCAATTGTCTGTAATAAGGTCTAGTGACTTAATCGAACATGCCCCGGAAATATTAAAATCTGTTTCTGTGGCAGTGCCCGACAAACTAATATTGGAAGCACCACTGGCGCCTACTTTTAAGCTGTTAACTTTTACAGGCCCCTTAATATCACTAGCTCCAGAAACACTAACAAGCAACCTATCAGATATTATTGGGTCTACAAAAGAAACGTTACAAGCGCCGGAAACCGTTAACTTTTGCAAATCTTTTACAGTGATGTAGGCTTTTAGTTTATTGTTTCTAAGGCTTGACCAACTCCACCCCTTGTAGCGATAGCTAATATAAAGCACCCCACCTGATACGTTTGTTATAATATTACTTGTACCAGATGCATCACTTTTACTCACAGCCACTGCATCTTCTGTGCCCTGAGAAATATACACATCAAAAGCATTTGTTACATTGATTGAAGTAAAGCCAGACAATTTTCTATCCTCGGCAGCACCATCAACAACCATTTTTTTACTTGTTTGGGCACATGCACTTGACAAAATGAATAGCAAAAAAGCCACAGTAACCGATTGTTTTTTAAACATCATAAGTATTTTTTCGTAAAACGTAAGAGTATCAATAAAGTTACAGCCATTGGAAAGATTTTTATAATTAGTTTTGTGTCAACAATTCCTCGGGGTGCTTGTGGTTTACCACCGGCTGAGAAAATACCCGTAGAACCTGAACAGGGTAATGCCTGCGAAGGGAAGGTGTTCACTTTTTTAGTGCCTCCCATAGCTTTCTCCCTGTTCCCATTTATAAACTTTAAAACGAAAAAGATGAAAAAGTTTTTGGGAACAATGTTATTGGCTTTAACATGCCAACTGCTATTTAGCCAAACCCAACAAAAAGACAGCGTTCAACTTCCTCCATTAGAAGTTAGAGCCATTAGAGCTTCCGAAAGAGCGCCATTTGCAAAGCAAAATATTTGCAAGGGTGAGATTCAAAAAAATAATCTCGGTCCAGACCTCCCCTTCTTACTCAACCAAACACCCTCAGTAGTGGTGCAATCCGATGCGGGTAATGGCATTGGTTACACAGGTATCAGAATTAGAGGAACCGATGCAACCAGAATCAATGTTACTATTAACGGCATTGCATACAACGACGCAGAAAGTATGGGTACTTTTTTAGTGAACCTACCAGACTTTGCATCATCGGTAAGCAGTATACAAATTCAAAGAGGTGTAGGCAGTTCATCCAATGGTCCAAGTGCGTTTGGTGCTAGCATTAATTTGAGTACACATGAACTAAATGAGAAAGCCTATTTTAGTACCAGCAATAGCGCCGGCTCATTTGGAACCTTAAAAAACACCATTCAATTTGGTAGCGGCCTCATCCATAAATATTTTACGGTTGATGCTAGACTTAGTAGTATCAAAAGTGATGGATACATTGATAGAGCGTTTAGTGACTTACGCTCTTATTATGTAAGTGGTGCTTATATTAAAGGTAAAACAAGCCTTCGCTTCACTACTTTTTCAGGAAAAGAAAAAACATACCAAGCCTGGTATGGTGTATCTGCTAGTGATTTAGAAAATAATAGAACTTTTAATCCTGCCGGTACCGAAAAATCGGGTAATCCATATAGCAATCAAACCGATAATTATACACAAACACATTACCAGTTATTTTTTAACCATCAAGTGGCAAAAAATTTAGACCTACAAGTATCAAGCTATTACACCAAAGGCGCCGGTTATTATGAAGAATATAAAGCAGATCAAGGATTCTCTAAATATGGCATACCAACTATTGTTGTTGGCTCAAATTCATTTTCAAGATCTGACCTAGTTAGAAGACGCTGGCTTGACAATGATTTTTATGGTCAAAACCTATCGCTACAATACAAAAAAAACGATGAAGAAATTTCGATGGGTGGTGGATGGAGCACCTATACTGGGAAACATTTTGGAGAAGTTATTTGGATAGAAAAAGTAAACGCATTTTCTCCAAAAAGATATTACGATTTGCCTGCCATAAAAAAAGAAGCCAACTTATATGCAAAGTGGCAGCATAGTTGGGCTAGTAATTTTAGCAGCTACATAGATCTTCAATATAGAAATGTAAGACACCAAATGGATGGATTTCAAAACAATCCTACCCTTACTATCAATAGAAGTTTTGGATTTTTTAATCCTAAAATTGGATACCAATACAATAAAAATGGATGGGTGCATTATGCAAGTTTTGCCATTGGACACAAAGAGCCCAATAGAGATGATTTTGAAGCAGGCGCGGCAACACAACCCAAACCTGAAAGGCTACAAGATCTAGAAATAGGCCTCGAAAAAAGAAATAAAAAAACAACCTGGAGTGCAAATTTTTATTACATGCACTACACAGATCAGCTGGTGTTAACAGGTAAAATAAATGATGTAGGTACATACACCAGAATGAATGTACCAAACTCGTACAGACTAGGTATTGAGCTCATGCACACAACAATACTCACTAGTAAATTGCAATTGTCTAGCAACCTAACACTTAGCAGAAATAAAATAAAATCATTTACAGAGTTTATTGACAACTATGATACCGGTAATCAGGATGCCATTACTAGAAACAATACTGACATTGCATTTTCTCCAAATTTTATTGCTGCAGCTACCCTAGCCTATAAGCCTATGAAACAGTGTACCATTGAACTACACACAAAATGGGTAGGTAAACAATATTTAGACAACAGTTCTTTACAAGAAAGATCACTAGAAGCATTTGCCAATCAGGACATCAGCGCAAGCTACGAGTTTGCTAAAAAAGCAAATCGTTCTTTCCTATTAACAGCAAGGATTAACAATATTACCAATCAAAAATATGTACCAAATGGTTACAGCTACGCATACGTATATGGAGGTGAAACCATTACAGCAAATGGCTACTATCCAATGGCAACCATCAATTATTTAATTGGAATTACAATAAAATTCTAGCATTTTTCTTTCCAGGCAAGCATGCCACCTGTTACGTTTACCACGTCTGTAAAGCCCATGGTTTCTAGCAGTAAGCATGCTTGCCCACTTCTAT
>JBMSJE010000090.1:0-5857 GCA_049418605.1 Sediminibacterium sp.
CGTTTCTTTAGTTACGGGGATGCTCTTTTGATTATCTAATGCTGATTATCTAATGTGAGAATAATACTTAAAACCTAGTTAGCTTCTACAACCAATTGAAGTTTAGCTAGGTTTTTTTCCATTAAAGTACCTAGTATTTTATCATTCATTAAAGAGCTTATACGCTCCCATGGATACCACTTGACATCCTGTTCAAACTGCCACTGAACAATGGTAACCCCCTGACCTGAATTGTATATCAATCTAAATTTTGTTGTGTAATTGGCTTCTGCTGTTTGCCAGTTGGCAACAACCAATGAATCCGACACAGAAGTAATTTGTACTTGTTGACGCTTATTTAAAGTAGCGTTATCCATACCCTCAATCCACAAATGCCACATGGCCTTATTTTGTACAAGCGGCAAGATAGATGTTGGCTTGGCTTTAATATTTACTGCACGTGATACAATATTATGCGCAGGCAATAGTAATCCGCCTAGCGTAAACAATACAAAAAATACAACAACACTAATAAGTCCTAATTTAATAACGCGCATATTAATCCCATTTAAATGTTTTAAAAGCAACCCCATATACACCTACGATCCAAAGTCCTAGTATCAAAAGTTCTTTTCCGCAGGCGGCAAGTGAAGCCCCTTCAAAAGCAATGTTACGCATCGCATTATTAAAGTGTGTTAAAGGAAGCGCATTACAAATAGGCTGAAGCCAAGTTGGAAAAGCTTCAACAGAAAA
Source organism: Sediminibacterium sp. (assembly GCA_049418605.1). Taxonomy (GTDB): domain Bacteria; phylum Bacteroidota; class Bacteroidia; order Chitinophagales; family Chitinophagaceae; genus Sediminibacterium. The sequence continues at coordinate 733 of JBMSJE010000090.1, forward strand.
AAAAGTACCAGCGAGTAAAAACTGTGGCAACGTAAATAAATTAGCAAATGGCGGAATCGAACTTTCATTTTTAGCAAGTCCACTCACAATAAACCCAAAACCCATAAATAAAACAAGGGCTATAAAACTTAAAAGCATGATTGTTAAAAAAGTAGTAAGCCCGTGCACGAGTGTAAATCCAAATGCAAAATGACCAACCCCAATTACAATAATAGCTGTTAACAATTGGAATAAAACCCTACTTAATGCTTCTCCAAGTACAATATAAGCGCGCTTAATAGGCGTCGCATAAAAACGTTTAAGTACCAGTTGCTGACGCAAATTAAAAAACAAAAAAGCAACACCAAAAACACCGGAACTTAATAATGAAAACCCGAGTTGACCAGGCAGGATAAAATCGATTGTTTTATAAGCCCTTCCGGGTATTTGCGAAATAGTGGCATCTACTTGCGCGATAGTTTGATTAGTCGAAAAATATTTTTGATTCATACCAGCAATCACACCATTTAACACAGACTGTAAAAGCTGGATGTTTTGGGGCATAACAGCGCCAGAACTTGTTATTTTTATCGTATATGCAGGACTTACTAACCCTGTTTTTACGATTCCTACTTGTGCAGTGATTCTGCCCTTTTCTAATTCTTGACGCAAGAAAGCTTCACCCCCCTTAACTATTTTAATACTATTAATTTGCGAGAGTGCTGTATAAATGGGATTGGTTGTGTCTGAACCTCGGTCAAGGGCAATTTTGACGGTTGTTTTTCCGTTTCCGCCGCCAATAAATCCAAAGACCAAAATAAAAATAAGTGGAAATGCGATGCTAAATACCACCGCAGAAGGGCTACGCAAAATAGCTTTCAAGCTGCCTTTTGTTATGGCGAGCATTGCTCTTATTTGACTGTAATTTGCAGACATATGAACGAATTAGTGAACAGTAATTGAGTATGGCAACTTAGCCTGCGGAATGCCTACCATTGCTTTTACTTTTTTAACTTGTTGCAGCATGAGTAGTTGATCTGCACCTAGCTCTGATTCAATCAAATGCATAGAAACAGTTTGCTTGTAATTATTAAAGAGCTGTTCCAAAATATTCTTTTTTTCGGGATACTCTTTAAGTTTGTAGCTTTTAACTTTTGCCATCGATGCTGCTGCTTTAATAGCATCAGAAAGTGTACCGATTTCATCAACAAGACCAACAGCTATTCCTCTCGTGCCCGTCCAAACACGACCCTGAGCAATACTATCCACGTATTCCATATCTCTTTTACGACCTTCCGAAACTCGGACTTTAAACGTATGATAGATAGAATCTGTTGAGGCCTGAAAAAACTTTTTTTCCGGTTCTGTAAGTGCACGGTCCATACTTCCCATATCTGCAAATGGCCCTGTTCTTACCCTATCGGTGGTAATACCTACTTTATTTTTCAAAAATGACTCGATGTTTGGAACAATACTAAAAACACCTATTGACCCTGTTATTGTGGACTCATTCGCAAACACTTTATCAGCATTACATGCAATGTAATAACCACCCGATGCTGCTACATCACCCATCGAAACAACCACTGGCTTTTCTTTTTTTGCAAGGCTTACTTCACGCCAAATAACATCACTTGCTAGTGCACTACCACCCGGTGAATTTACCCGAAGCACAATTGCCTTGACAGATTTATCCAATCGCGCTTTTCTAATGAGCTCTTTATAATCATCACTGGCAACCTGCTCATCGGATCCTGTACCGCTGATAATATCGCCATTTGCATATATAACAGCAATTTTTTCAGAAGACGAAGATTCGTTGAGTGTTACGGATTTTGCATATTCACCAAAATAAATAAAATTAATTTTTGAATTGACTGCTAAATTTAAACGGCCTGTAATTTCATTTTTAATTTGGTCATCGTATTTTAATCCATCAATTAAATTATATTTTACAGCGTCTGCAGCAGTTTGAATTTTACCTTCGACAGCAAGTGATCTTATTAAAGCGGTATCTAAATTACGAGCGGAAGCTGTTTGATATAAGAACTGATTGTACAAATCGCCTAGCCAAATACTTGTTTGTAAACGGTTTGCATCTGTCATTTGTGTTTCACGAAGTGGTTCGGTAGCGCTTTTAAACTTACCGGCATAAAATATTTGAGGCTTAATTTCTAATTTATCGAGCATACCTTTTAAGAAAAGGAGATTGCTTGAAAACCCAGCCCATTCAAGGCCACCCTGTGGATGCACAAAAATCTTTTGTGCCACATTGGCTACGGCATAACCTTTTTGAGAAATGGTTTCGCCATATGCAACAACAAATTTTTTGGACTTCCTGAAATCAAGTAGTGACTTTCTAATTTCTTCAGAAGCTGCAAATCCGTTAACATTGGAACTAGCTAAAATATAAATCCCTTTTACATTTGCATCTTTTTTAGCATGCTCAATGAGTCTAACCATTTCAAAAAGAGATGGCGTTTCAAAATTTTCGTCACTCGTTAAAGATGCAAATGGATTTTCTTGTACGGTTTCTTTGAAAGGTTTGGAAAGATCTAACACCAAAACTGCATCGGAACCAATGAGTGGTTTATCGGAACTAGACGCAGCGGCTGCAAAACCAATAAGCACCATTACACCAAGTATTGAAAACACAATTAATGCGAGTAAACTGGCAATAAAGATTTTAAAAAAGCTCTTCATAACAATAGGTTAAAATAAAAGCGGAACAATATTGTTCACAACTGCATTTAAAGACGTGAAATTAAAGATATTTGGGGCGATTAACGGGGTAATTTATGAACACAGCATATTTACTGATAGGCGGAAATTTAGGTGACCGAGCGGCTTATTTACAGCAGGCATTAAAGCAAATTGAAGCCCTCTGCGGTAGCATTAGCTGCGCCTCCTCAATTTATGAAACCGCCGCTTGGGGAAATACCAACCAACCATCCTTTTATAACCAAGCTGTCAAGCTCATTACACCCCTAGCTCCGGAGGCACTTTTGGAACAACTTTTAGCCATTGAACTTGAAATGGGAAGGGTACGCGAAGAGAAATATGGTCCACGAACCATTGATTTAGACATATTGATGATTGATGATAAGGTTGAAGACACCCAAAAACTAACAATACCCCACCCGCATCTGCATAGCCGCCGATTTGCACTACTCCCGCTTGCTGAGATAGCGCCTTCACTTCATCACCCTATTTTAGACAAAACGGTACATGAACTACTCTTAAACTGCCCCGACACCCTTGATGTGCAAAAAAAATAAGGGCAAAAGCCAAGTTCGGCTTTATTTTTACCCATTGAGAATGAATGTATATGAAGCATCAGTTTATAACAATTGAGGGGAACATTGGAGTGGGTAAAACAACCCTATCAAACATATTGGCACAAAAACTAAATGCGAAACTGATTTTAGAAGAATTTGCCGATAACCCTTTTTTGCCAAAATTTTACGAAAAGCCGGACCAATATGCATTTCCATTGGAGCTTTTTTTTATGGCAGAACGGTATAAACAACTGAAAGATTTTTTAAATACCCAGGATTTATTTCAACAAGTTACCATTTCGGATTACTTATTTACAAAATGCTTGTTGTTTGCAAAAGTCAATTTGCCCAACGAAGAATTTAGACTATATCAGAAATTATTTGACATCATTCACCAACAACTAAGTTTTCCGGATATTTTAATTTATTTACACGCGCCAGTACAAAAGCTTCAGGATAATATTAAAAAAAGAAATAGAAGTTACGAGCAGGATATCAAAGACGACTACTTGTTTAATTTACAGGAAACCTATACCAGCTATATTAAACAACACAATATTAAAACCATCTTTATTGATGCAAGTAACGCCGATTTTTTGGGCAACGACAAACATGTACAGGTGGTTTTAGATGCACTCGAAAAAGACTTACCACAGGGACAACACTATTTTAATTTACCATAACAGTTATATCAGCATCATGCAACAGGAAGCTTCTTCTACCCTAACAAAACATGACCCGTTTGAAGCCATGCGGATTGCCGAATTTAGGCATCTCATGTTTGGACGATTTTTGTTTATCATGGGACTTCGAATGATGGGCACCCTAGTTGGCTGGTGGATATATGAACTCACCAATGAACCATTTGCCATTGGTCTTATAGGTTTATCAGAAGTAATACCTGCTGTTTCACTATCACTTTACGCCGGACATATTATTGATATCAGTGAAAAAAGAAAACTCTTGTTAACAGGGGTTGCTCTTTATTTTACCTGCGCTTTATTTTTATTATTATTATCTACCAATTTTACAGCCAGTCAGATAAGTAAACATTGGATTGCATTTAGTATTTATGTTGCCATATTTTTTACTGGTGTATTTAGATCCTTTACGGGTCCCACATTTGGCACTATACTATCAGCCATTGTGCCCAAAAAAACAATTCAAAATGCGACTACTTGGGGACAAGGCATTTGGCTAGGCGCATCAGTTACAGGTCATGCCATTGTTGGTTTTTTAATCGCCATTTTAGGGAATACAGGTTCATTAGCAATAATTTGCGCGCTAGTATTTGCGGGGTATTTATTCATGTTCCAGCTCACACCTAAACCCTCACTAAATGAGCCCGGGGAGAAAAAAACATTGGAGAGTGTTAAAGAAGGCCTGAGGTATGTATTTCAAACAAAAGAATTATTTGGCGCCCTTACCCTCGATTTATTTGCCGTTTTATTTGGTGGTGCCGTTGCAATGATTCCTGTTTTTGCAAAAGATATTTTAAAAGTTGGCCCCATTGGTTTTGGATGGCTCAATGCAGCATCAGATATAGGATCGGTGATCGTTATCATACTTCTCACTGCATTCCCATTAAAAAAAGCACAAGGGAAAAAATTACTCATTTCAGTGGCTATTTTTGGAATTTGCATTATTGTGTTTGCCCTTTCAAAAATGTTCTGGCTCACATTTGCAGTACTCCTCATTAGTGGCATTGTAGATGGCATTAGCGTTGTCATACGTGGCACCATATTACAACTCAAAACGCCCGACAATATGCGCGGGCGTGTAATGAGTGTAAATTCTATGTTTATTAATAGCAGCAATGAATTTGGCCAGTTTGAAAGTGGCGTTGCTGCTAAAATGATGGGCGTAGT
>JBMSJE010000091.1:0-5695 GCA_049418605.1 Sediminibacterium sp.
AAAATTTCTGAAGCACTTGATTTACATAAACTAGCAGAACAAACACCTGGATTTGCAGGTGCTGATATCGCAAACGTTTGTAATGAAGCTGCACTTATTGCTGCTAGAAAAGGAAAAGAATCTGTGGAGATGATTGATTTCCAAGACGCCATTGACCGTGTAATTGGTGGTCTTGAAAAGAAAAATAAAATTATAGCGCCGCATGAAAAATCTATAATCGCTTACCACGAAGCAGGTCACGCTGTTTGTGGTTGGTTTTTAGAGCACGCGTATCCGCTTTTAAAAGTAACCATTGTACCACGTGGTACGGCTGCACTTGGTTATGCGCAGTATACACCAACCGAGCAGTATCTCTACAATACCGATCAGTTAATGGATCAAATTTGTATGACACTTGGTGGTAGAGCAGCAGAAGAAATATTCTTTGGGAAAATTTCTACAGGTGCTTCCAACGACTTGCAACAAATTACGCGTATCGCGTATAGTATGGTAACTGCATACGGTATGAATAGTAAAGTGGGTAACGTGAGTTACTACGATCCTTCTCAAGAAAATACTTTTACCAAACCATACAGTGAAGAAACGGGTAAAATTATTGACCACGAAGTGCGCGGTATTATTGAAGATGCATACCAACGCACACTTCAATTACTTCGAGATAAAAAAGAAGCGGTTGAAATTTTAGCCAAAGAATTACTCGCCAAAGAAGTGTTGCATAAATCAGATGTTGAAACACTTATTGGTAAAAGACCTTTTGAAGAAAAAAAGGTGGTAGAAGTTGACGCGGTTGACGATCAAAAACCAACAGAAGAATCTATTTAATTGTAGAAGGATGGCAAAAAGCGCTAGAGAAAATATTTTACAAAAGATAAAACAGGCACTGGCGAAGCCAGTGCCTGTGCCATTTTTGGCGGTTGATACGGTTTCCACAACATACCCAACCACCAAAGAAGACCTTTCGGTGTTGTTTGCCGAAAATTTTTCTGCGTTACAAGGTAAGTTTGCATTCTGTGCCAGTGAAAAAGAACTCGCTTCACAATTAAGTATGCTTTTTATTCAGCGTAATTGGAATCAAACCTATTGCAGGGAAAATGCACTCATTGAAATGCTAACCAAGGCAGGCTTTGGTGGTATGCAATCCGAAGATTTAGAATATTGTGATGCTGCTATCACAAGTTGCGATCATTTAATTGCAAGAACCGGAAGTATGATACTTTCTGCTGGGCAACAAAGTGGCAGAACGGTGAGTGTTTATGCACCCATTCATATATGTATCGCTTACACTGATCAAGTGGTGTATGATATTTCAGATGGTTTACAATCGATGACCAAGCATTATGGTAATCAGTTACCTTCACTTATAACGCTTGCTAGTGGTCCTAGTAGAACAGCTGATATTGAAAAAACACTCGTAGTAGGGGTGCATGGTCCCAAAGAAGTGTACTGTTTTTTAGTAGACAGAAATAATTAAAAACACATGACAGCTACCATTCATGGATCTTCTAGCCAAAAAATTTATTTGCTCTCCGATTTTCATCTGGGGGCACCTCATTCAGCTGCTAGCTTGGAGCGCGAAAAAAAGGTAGTTGCATTTTTACAATCGATAGAGGATAACGCAGCAGCTATTTTTATTGTAGGTGATATTTTTGATTTTTGGTTTGAGTACGATCATGTTGTCCCCAAAGGTTTTGTGCGCTTACTCGGACAAATTGCAAAACTCACCGATAAAGGTATTCCAGTGTATGTTTTTACAGGCAATCACGACCTTTGGATGCGTGATTATTTTGAAGAAGAACTGGGATGCAAAGTTTACCACGGACCACAAGTGTTTTTATTTAACAATAAAGCCTGTTACATTGCCCATGGCGATGGTTTAGGCCCAGGTGATGCTGGTTATAAGTTTATTAAAAAAATATTTACCAACCCAGTTTGCAAATGGTTGTTTAAATGGCTCCACCCCGATTTAGGCGTTGGCATTGCCAATTATTTTAGTCGTAAAAGTAGGGCCAAAACCGGCAATGCGGATGCACAGTTTTTAGGCGAAGAAAAGGAGTGGCTGATATGTTACAGCAAAGAAATATTACAAAAAGCGCATTATGATTATTTGATTTTTGGTCATCGTCATTTTCCACTCGATTTAACTATTGGGAACAGTCATTATATTAATTTAGGAGATTGGATTCAAAATTTTACCTACGCTAGTTTTGATGGAGAAAAAATGGAAATTGATAAATGGGAGCCCTCACATTAAAGTATATTTCTATGGAGCAACTATTAGAGCAAAAAATACTAGACAATACGGTAAGTGCCTATCTTATAGTTTTAGGCACTATACTCGTTACGCTTATTTTTAAACGACTCATTTCTAAATTTTTAGCGAGTAAGCTTTTTAAACTGATCACGAATAGTAAACACAATTTACCTAAGCAATCTTTTTTGGATCTCGTTGTGCAGCCACTTGGCACCTATTTATTATTGACAATCTCAATGATTGCGATTGATAAACTAAAGTTTCCGGGTGCATTTGAATTTACTGTATATAAAACCAATACCCGCCAAATTTTAGATGCCCTCATGAATGGGGCTTTGGTCGTGGTGTTTATTTGGCTTTGTCTTCGCGTCATAGATTTTATGGCCATGGTATTAGAAGAGCGCGCAAATGTAAACAAAGACCAGCAAGACAATCAGCTCATTATTTTCTTTAAAGACTTCTTTAAAGTGATCCTTATCATTATTGGAGTGTTGCTTGTGTTAAAGTTCTCTTTTAACAAAAATATAGGTAGCATCTTAACAGGATTAAGTTTGGTAGGAGCGGCTGTAGCCCTTGCTACGAGAGAAAGCATGGAAAATTTAATTGCTTCGTTTATTATCTTTTTTGATAAGCCGTTTACGGTAGGCGAACAGGTTAAAGTAAATGGATTTACGGGCACGATTGAAAAAATTGGACTTCGTAGTACACGCATTCGTACCAACGAAAAAACCTATATCTCTGTTCCTAATAAACAAATGGTGGATACCATTGTAGACAATATTAGTTTGCGTACCCAGCGAAAAACCGATTTACAATTAGAACTTTCTCTAAGTGCATCTGCTAGTACATTATCATCTTTATTAGTGGCTGTACGCAATTATTTAAGCAGCCAGCAAATTGATAGTTTTCATGTCTATTTGCATGATACCGGAAAACATGCACATATTATATGTGTAGAGTATTTTTCATCGGCTACAGATGAATATGAAGATTATTTAAAACTTCGAGAAAAAATAAATATGGCTTTGATTGAATTATTAGAGGCCAATAATATTGAATTAGCGGCATCTACTCCGGATGTGGTAGTGAAGCAGTTGTAAGTCCTATAAAGCAGCCGCACCCTTTAATTTATTGAAGACCCGCCTTTAATTCTAGTAAAAAAGTTTTGAACTTTGTCAAGGTTTGTACAAGCTGCGCTTGTGTATCGGCCTGCGATTTGTTTTGTTTTAAATACGTTCTTGCGCCTTCGATAGAATATTTTTTTTGACGCAATAAAAAATAAATAATTTGTAAATTTTTAATGTCTTCTACTCTAAATAAGCGGTCACCTTTTCTTGTTTTGCGCGGCTTTAAAATATCAAATTCATTTTCCCAATAACGAAGTAAAGAGGTGTTTACTTTAAACCAACTCGCCACTTCACTAATGGTGTAATATAATTTTTGAGACAATACTTTTTCGTCTGGAATTTCAATTAAATCAATTTCGGTATCTATTTCACTATATGATTTACGCCCCCTCTTGCCAGCAATTTTTTCAATCGTAATGCGGGGTTGTCTAGGCCTTTCAATATACATTGGCTCCGCAAGGTCAGATTCTGGAGGAATAGCAGATTCAGTAACAAATGGCACTTCAAAAATTGCTTCTGTAACCACTGGTTCTGGGATACTGAGGGAAGCATCTGGCGCTGGTGTTTCCAATAGCGATTCCGGTTCGGGTACTACTTTGGCCTTGGCCTTCTTTTTTTCTTTAGCCCCGCCTAACTCTTGAGCCGGACCACCAAATAAATCTAATTGTTGCAGCTTAGGTTGCATGTTGTAAATGTATGATAAGTATTTAGCCCCTTAACACCCAAAAGTGCCTCCGTGGAAAAGATGTAAGTATCTTTGCATCCAATGAAAATAGCAGTTACTCTGATAGGTATTCGGGATACCCATTTTTCAAGCATTGGTCGTTTTATTTGGAAATGGCTTGAGGGTGAAATTCATGCGCACCCTGAGCATCAATTTATTTTATTATCTGACACGGCACAACCTACTAGTTTTGTAGGTGCACCCAATTGTAGTTGGATTAAAACAAAATATGACCGTAATCATTTTGTGTCCGAAAAAATTTGGTATGAAGTAACGGCGCCCAAACTGCTTAAACCCTTACAACCCACTCTGTGGCTGCAATTGAGTGGCAGGTACACTGCTCGTACAGCCATCCCTCAAATATGTTTATTTGAGGGTAACCTCACCAAATTCCAGCAGTATTTTTATAAAAAGAACCTTACAAACGTGCAGCAGTGGCTTGTTATAGAAAGTAAGGCGGCCCATCAATTAGAGGTGCAATTTGCTATTCCAAAAGAAAGCATTGCCACTATTTCAATTGCACCTTCAACAGAAATTTATCCCATTGATTATAATTTGCAGCAGATGTATAAGGGTACGCATGCTGGTGGCACAGAATACTTTTTATCCGTAGCGCATGAAAATACAAGCAGCATTGAACTCTTGCAAGCCTTCTCACTTTTTAAAAAGTGGCAGCATAGCAATATGAAGCTCTTGTTAGTGCCAGCAAATGGAGTACAGCGTTCATTTTTAGAAGAAAAATTACGCACTTATAAGTATAGGGCTGATGTAGTAGTTGTTCCAGCTGGCCTTACTGTACATAATTGGTATCAGATTTTATCAAGTGCTTACGCTACTGTTTTATTAAATGATGGTGCTGCATCTTATTTGATGGCGCTAGAAGCCGCTAAGGCAGGGGTATCCGTAATTTCATCAGCGGCATTTGCTTCATTAATGCTTATGCAGGATATAGTTACAACGTATCTAGAAACAACACCAACTGCCATTGCAGAAGCCCTTCTTTTAGTGTATAAAAATGAAAAATTAAAAGGAGAACGGACTCAAAATGGGCTTTTGTTCTTGCAAAAAATCAATTTAACCCAAGCACACACTTTATTTAGAGAGAGATAGGCATAGCTATAACATGCTTTAGGCTTATTTTTGCAAAAAGCTTACTTCATGACGCGTCAATCAAATATCAATATAGAAGTTCATTTAGACGAAAACAAAGTGCCACAGGATATCAAGTGGAATGCATCTGATAGCACCGCCGATATGGCACAATCTGCAAGGGCTATGATGCTAGCATTTTGGGATGCTGCTGATAAGTCTGCCCTGCGTATAGATTTATGGACCAAAGACATGATGGTAGATGAAATGGCAGATTTCTACTATCAAACGATGATGGGTATGGCAGATACCTTTATTAGAGCAACACAAGATCAGTCACTCGCGGGTGAAATGAAAGATTTTGCAAAATCTTTTTATAAAAAATTTAGAGACAGTCAAATTCAAAAAAATAAATAATTACCATATTATGGCAACTTTGGAAGAACAAGTAATGGCACAAATGAAAGACGCCATGAAATCAAAAGACGAAGCGTTATTAAGAGG
>JBMSJE010000092.1:0-5664 GCA_049418605.1 Sediminibacterium sp.
ATGATTAAATTTTTCATATCTAAATTTTTGTTTGTAATAATTTTTCTAATGCCTTTACGTGTTCAGCAAAAGCGGCTTTGCCAGATTCGGTAGCGGCATAAGAAGTGTTTGGTTTTTTTCCTATAAATTGTTTGGTCACTGTTAAATAACCAAGCTTTTCAAGACCACTAATATGACTTGCAACATTACCATCGGTAATATCAAGCAGGTCTTTTAGCATCGTAAAATTTACTTGGTCATTGACCATTAGTATAGACATAATGCCAAGCCGTATCCTGCTTTCAAAAGCCTTATTTAATGTATCTATAAAATATTTCACTGCTCGTATTTATAATAAATAATAAAGCCATACACAATATGTAAAATCCCAAAACCAATCATCCAAAACCACAAGCCAGCATCTACAAAAAATGCTGCAAAAATTCCAAGTAGTAATTCAAGCACCGCCAAATACCAAATAGTATCTATCGAAAACTTACTGGCGTTTAATAAAGCCATACCATAAAATACCAACATCAAAGAGGGTATAAATTGAAACAATTGGTGGTAAGCAAATAGCAAACACATTATTCCTCCAACTATTAAGGGTATAAAAAAGTTGAGCACAAAACGTTTAGCTGTGCTATCCCAAACTTTTTCATTTCTCTTTTTTGCCTTTTTTACCGAAAAATAAAGGCCAGCTATTAAAGAAACCGCCAATGTTATTGTAAACACACCCGCTAAATCAGTTAAGCTTGTGATATTAAAATAGGTAATGCCTGCAAATACTAGGGTTGCCAAAATGCCTACTACTACGCCTGCAATACCACTAATAGATGAAAACTTGCTGGAACGCTCCATCAGTTGTTTAATCCCTCTAAGTGCCTGTAACTGTTCTTGTTCTTGATTCATAAAATTAAATTAAAAGTACTTTGAATTACAAAGTTAATAGTAAAAACTATATTCAACAAATAATTCTTAGAAATTTAAAACCAATAATTTAGGAAAAACTAAATAAGTGCTTCGTAGAGTATTTCTACTGGATGCAGGGCCTTTTCACCCGTCCCATCCTTAATTTGATGCCTACAACTCGTTCCGGGAGCAGAAACAGTGCAAGTACTGGCGTTTGCTTTAACCTTTGGAAACAACACAAGCTCCCCTATTTGCATAGAAACATCGTAATGCTCCTTTTCATAACCAAAAGACCCTGCCATACCACAACATCCCGACGGGATGGATTCAACCACATAATTTGCAGGAAAAGACAACACAGTAACAGAATCCGACATAGATCCAATTGCTTTTTGCTGGCAATGACCATGTAGTAAAAGAGATTTGCTATTTGTTGTAAACTTATCTTTTGTGATATTTCCAAGAGTCATTTCTTTGGCTAAAAATTCGTCGATATAAAAACTATTAGCCGATAAATGATGTGCTGCCATTAAATTAGTATCGGTAGCTAAATCAGGATATTCATCTCTAAAAGTTAAAATAGCAGATGGCTCAATACCAATTAATGGGCGCTCAGCAGTTACCAAACTGCTTAATATTTCAATATTTTTATTGGCAATAATTTTAGCTTTTCTAACAAGCCCCTTTGAAAGCCATGTTCGCCCACTCTCTTCATGAACCGGTATCTCAACAGCATAACCAAGAGCGGATAATAATTGTACTGCTTTAATGCCAATATGCGCATCATTGTAATTGGTAAACTCGTCGCAAAATAAATACACCATTTTTATAGGTGATTTTGGTGCTAGATAATTTTTTTGATACCAATGCTGTAATGTTTGCACTGATAATGTTGGCATAGATCTTTTAATGGCAAAACCAGATATAGCTTTAATCATTGAGCCCGTTACAATATTTGAAACGGTAAAATTATACAGCCTTGGCATGAGAGAACCAAACTTAGCAGCTGCGGTAAAATTAGCTATCAGCTTTGATCTAAATGGAACGCCATTGGCATCATAATAATGTTGTAAAAATTCGGCTTTTAATTTAGCCATATCAACATTCGATGGACACTCTGTTTTACATGCTTTGCAACTTAGGCAAAGGCTCATAACGTCGTAAATTTCTTTATGGTTGTATCTATTTTGCTCGGTAGAATGTGTTAAAAATTCACGTAAAATGTTAGCTCTAGCCCTCGTGGTATCTTTTTCGTTTCGGGTAGCCATATAAGATGGGCACATGGTACCTCCCGACAAATGCGTTTTACGACAATCACCAGATCCGTTGCACTGTTCGGCGTGTTGTAAAATATCTTGTTTGTGAAATCTAAAAATGGTTTCAAAAGCGGGTGTGCTTTGCCCGGGTTCATACCTGAGCATACTATTCATAGATGGCGTATCTACAATTTTGTTAGGATTAAAAATACCTTTTGGATCCCAAGTATATTTTAGCTCACGTAATAATTTGTAATTTTTCTCACCCACCATTTGCTTGATAAATTCACCACGCAAACGACCATCGCCATGCTCGCCACTCAATGAGCCATCATATTTTTTTACAAGTGTTGCCACTTCTTCGGCAATGGTTCTAAATAAAGCGTTGCCTTCTTTTGTTTTTAAATTAATAATAGGTCTTAAATGAATTTCACCAGAACCAGCATGTGCATAGTGTACAGAGTAGAGGCCATGCTTTTTTAATATTTCATTAAAGTCTCTAATATAATTGGGTAAATCATGCACATCTACTGCTGTATCTTCAATAACGGGCACTGCTTTTTCGTCACCAGGCAAATTACTTAATAGCCCTAGCCCTGCTTTGCGAAGTGTCCATATTTTTTTGGTATCGGCGCCAAATAAAACAGGAAAATGATAACCTAGTCCAGCTTCGCGCATATCAGCTTCAACCGCATTTGTAAGTGCTATAATTTCCTCACGTGTTTCTCTAATAAATTCAATCACCAAAATAGCCCCCGGATCACCTTTTACAAAAAAACGGTTTTTACTTTGTTCTTTATTTTCTTTGGTACATTCTAGAATATAATGATCAATTAATTCACTGGCACTAGGATTGTATTTAAGTCCAATTAAATTAGCGTGTAATGATTCATCGATGGTGTTAAAATGCACACACAATAAACCTGTTTCTTTGGCAGGTGCTGGTACAACTTGTAATTTTATTTCGGTGATAAATGCAAGTGTGCCCTCTGATCCTGCAATTAAATTACAAAAATTAAATGCTGGGCCACCCGCAGTAAAAGGGCTTGTGTCAACTAATATATCAATGGCATAACCGGTATTACGGCGAACAATAGATTTTTTAGGAAATTCTTTTTTTATTTCTTGCTGGTTCTCATAGTTGCTAAGCATAGATCTTAACGACTTATAAATTTTTCCTTCTAAACTATCCAACGCACATTTAACATGAAAATCATCATTGGTAATGGTATTAAACACAACCTCAGATCCATCACTTAAAAAAGCAGTCACTTCCAATAAATGTTCACGCGTACTTTTATAAATAACAGAATTGGATCCACAAGAATTATTACCCACCATACCACCAATCATAGCTCTATTGGCAGTTGATGTTTCGGGGCCAAAAAACAAACCATGTGGTTTTAAAAATAAATTGAGTTCATCTCTAATCACACCAGGTTCCACACGCACCCACCCTTCCTCTTTATTAAGTTCTAAAATTTTTGTAAAGTGTTTAGATACATCCACCACAATACCATTTCCAACCACCTGTCCTGCAAGCGATGTCCCCGCTGTTCGCGGAATTAATGAAGTGTTATTAGCAGCAGCAAATGAAATTAAAGTAGCAATATCAGCCTTTGATTTTGGTATTGCTACGGCTAGTGGCATCTCACGGTAACTTGAAGCGTCTGTGGCATAGAGAGTGCGCATGGTTTTGTCAAAAAACAAATCACCGTGCAGTTGCCCTGCTAATTGTTGTAACGCTTTATCCATTGCTGCTTTTTCGAGTTCAAATTTACTTAAAATAAAGAGATTGGAGGTTGTAATTGCTAGGTTATTAGAATTCATTTAATTTAGTGTTCATGAAAACAATGATTAAAAACATATGCTTGTTAATTTTTGTGACCATTTCTTTTTTTGCTAAGGCACAAATCAATAGCAACTACGAAGTTTTAAAAAACATCCCCTACTACCCCGAATCTAAGCGCAGTTCTGACAATTATATCAAAGAACAATGTTTACTTGATATTTATAAACCCATTGGAAAAATAAATGCTCCAGTTATTGTCTGGTATCATGGAGGTGGCCTTACGGGCGGCACCAAAGCCATTCCAAAAGAATTACTAGATTATGGTTATTTAATTGTTTCTGTGGAGTACAGGTTAAGTCCAAAAGTAAAAGCTCCTGCATACATCGAAGACGCTGCGGCAAGCACTGCGTGGGTGTTTCAGAACATTGCAAAATATGATGGAAACGTTAAACAAATATTTTTATCGGGTCATTCGGCGGGCGGCTATTTAGACCTTATGATTGGACTCGAAAACAAATGGTTGGCAAAACATGGTATCAATACCAATCAAATTGCAGGTCTTATTCCATTAAGTCCACAAGTAATTTCACACTACACGATTAGAGACGAAAATGGCATTTCAAAATACCAACCTTTAATTGATACATATGCACCGCTATATCATATCAAAAAAGAAACACCACCAATTATTTTAATTACGGGTGATAGAGCCATGGAATTACTAGGTAGGTATGAAGAAAACGCCTACTTTTTTAGAATGATGAAAGTGATTGAAAACCCGCTTGTAAAGCTTTTTGAGCTACAAGGTTTTGACCATGGTGAAATGGTAAAGCCTGGTATTCCTTTGCTCATGAAAGAGTTAGGAGCAATACTTAAGAAGTAATTGTCATGTGTTATGCACATAATGACAGTATTTTATCCCCAAATCCCTGAATTTTAACATATTTCGGTGTATTTACTCTCAAATTCGCTGAATAATTTGGCATTTTAATGATTTATAACTAACATTATAATGAATTTGCTTACCCAAATTCACTTATTAATTCATTATTAAACAGACCAAACAAAATCTTATGAAAAGTTTGCTTTTAATTTTTTGTTCTGTGCTGTGCATGATGTCTGCGACATTTGCACAAACACGACAAGTTTCTGGTACCGTAACTGGTCCGGACAACAAAGCAGTTGCTTCTGCTACCGTTAAAATCAAGGGTAGTAGTACTGCAACTTCAACTAAGACTGATGGTACATTTAGTTTAAATGCTCCAGCAGGTAACGTAACATTAGAGATTTCATCTCTAGGCTTTGCAACCAAAGAAGTTTCAGTCTCTGGTTCACAAAGTAAAGTTTCAGTTTCATTATCAACTGCATCTTCTGATTTAGGCGATGTAGTAGTTACTGCACTTGGTATTAAGCGTGAGAAAAAAGCCCTAGGCTATGCTTCTCAACAAGTAAGTGGTGACGAATTAAGAAAAGCTGCCAACTTTAACTTTATGGATGCCCTTAGTGGTAAAGCAGCGGGTCTAGACATTAAAATTAGTAGCTCAGGTGCTGGTGGTTCTACCAAAGCAGTACTAAGAGGTGCTAAATCACTTATCGGAACATCAGAAGCGTTATACGTTATTGATGGTATCCCAATGGTAAACAACAAAGGTGGTCAGCCTGGTTCTTACGGTGGTACTGATGGTGGTGATGGTTTATCTTCTATCAACCCTGCCGACATTGAAA
>JBMSJE010000093.1:0-5633 GCA_049418605.1 Sediminibacterium sp.
CGTATATTTTGAGGAAAGATAAGTATAAAATGAAGCCCAAAAATAATGGTAGATCCACATTATTGTAGCACCTTTGCCATCATACACCGATAACCCCTATATCTATGTCAAAAAGAGTCGCAATTATTGGAGCTGGTCCTGCTGGTTTAACTGCTGCATACTTACTTGCAAAAGGCAATCAAGAAGTGGTTGTTTTTGAAAAAGATCCGAAGTATGTGGGTGGTATTTCAAGAACCGAATCTTATAATGGCTATCATTTTGATATTGGCGGACACCGATTTTTTTCTAAGTCAAAAGAAGTAGAAGATTTTTGGACCGAAATATTAGGGGATGAAATGTTAGAGCGTCCAAGAAGTTCTCGCATCTATTACAACAACCATTTTTTCTCATATCCACTGGTGGCTTTTGAGGCTTTACGAAAACTAGGCATTTTTGAAAGTGCTTTATGTGTTTTAAGTTATTTAAAAGCAAAAGTATTTCCAGTTAAAAATCCAACCAATTTTGAAGAGTGGGTAACCAATCAATTTGGAAAAAGACTGTTTAATATTTTCTTTAAAACCTATACCGAAAAAGTATGGGGTATTCCTTGTAACGAAATCAGTGCTGACTGGGCGGCGCAGCGTATTAAAGGACTTTCTTTAAGTAGTGCCATTTTTAACGCGCTATTTAAGCCAAATAAAAAAGCCACAGATAAAGACAAGGTGATAAAAACACTCATCGATTCATTCAGGTATCCAAAACAAGGGCCAGGAATGATGTGGGAGGCTTGTGCCGAAAAAAGCAAGGCCATGGGTGTTACACTGCATATGAATTGCGGAGTTCAAAAAATTGAATATGCCAATCATTCATGGACCGTGCAAACTACAAGCCAAGGACATGTAACTGGCTTTGATTATGTACTTTCAACGGCTCCTATGCGTGAGCTTGTAGCTAAGGTATTACCTGCTTTTCCGGCAACAGTTGCTGCAAACGCTGCTGCACTTGGTTATCGCGATTTTTTAACGGTGGTACTTATTTGTAAAGATGAAGATGCGTTTTCTGATAACTGGATTTATATCCACGATCCAAAGGTAAAAGTGGGTAGGGTGCAAAACTTTAAATCATGGAGTCCTTACATGGTGCCTGATCCAAGCATGGCTTGTTATGGCCTCGAATATTTTTGTTTTGAAGGAGATGGACTTTGGACTAGTTCCAACGATGATTTAATTGAACTTGGTAAAAAAGAAATAGAAAAAATTGGCCTTACAAAAGCCACAGCCGTAGTTGATGGTTACGTAGTGAGACAACCCAAAGCATATCCGGTGTATGATCAGTTTTATAAAGCGAGGGTGGATAGTGTGAGAGATGCGCTTGCAAATTATCCGGGACTTTATTTAATAGGCCGTAATGGTATGCACAAATACAATAACCAAGACCATTCCATGATGACTGCGATGCTTGCTGCAAAAAATATTATTGTAGGTAAAGAATTGTATAATTTATGGGATGTGAATGAAGACGCCGAATACCACGAAGGTGGTGATAGAGGAGCGTCGGGCCGTATGGTACCTCAAAAAAATAATTAATACCCGTATTTCTTTTTCCAGCGCTGTACTAAAAAGCTTCTGATTTCATTTTCTCTGGCATTGTTGCCTGGTGTATATAGTGTAGTTCCTTTAATGGCTTCCGGAAAAAATTCAAGGTCCACAAAATTGTTTTCGCCTAAGTGGGCATACTTATAATCTTTACCATAATCCATTTGTTGCATGAGTTTGGTTGGCGCATTGCGTAAATGGAGTGGCACAGGAAGGTCGCCAGTTTTTGCAACAAGTGCTAGCGCGTCATTAATAGCAACATAAGCGGCGTTGCTTTTGGGAGAAGACGCTAAATAAGTAGCACACTGCGATAAAATAATCCGCGACTCAGGGTATCCAATTTTACTTACTGCGTCAAAAGTATTGTTGGCAAGTAAAAGTGCATTGGGGTTAGCATTGCCAATGTCTTCGCTGGCAAATATGAGCATGCGCCTTGCAATAAATTTTACATCTTCTCCGCCTTCTATCATGCGTGCTAGCCAGTACACGGCAGCATTTGGATCACTGCCGCGCATACTTTTAATAAAGGCAGAAATGATATCGTAATGCTGCTCACCACCTTTGTCATAGATGGCTAATTTTTGTTGTGCTACCTGCATCACAATTTTATCTGTAATGATAATGCTGTCATTGCCAGCACCCGTTTGAACAACGAGTTCTAATAGGTTGAGTAGTTTTCTGGCATCGCCGCCAGCAATTTTAAATAGCGCAGCTGTTTCTTGTAATTGAATAGGAAGGGTAGATAAGTAGCTGTCTTTTTTGATCACCTCACTAATAAGTGCGTGTAGGTCATGTTCTTGTAATTGTTTTAAAACAAATACTTGACACCTACTTAGTAAGGCATTATTCACTTCAAAAGAAGGGTTTTCTGTGGTGGCACCAATAAGTGTGATAATACCTTTTTCAACGGCTGCTAAAAGGGCGTCTTGTTGGCCTTTATTAAAGCGGTGTATCTCATCAATAAATAATACTGCACCTGGTTGGTCTTTGGCTTTTTCAATCACTTCCCTAACTTCTTTGACACCACTGCTAATGGCACTTAATTGAAAATAGGGGGCGTTTAATTGGTGGGCTATAATATTCGCAATGGTAGTTTTGCCTACACCCGGTGGCCCCCATAAAATCATGGAAGGAATATGTCCTTTTGCAATACTTGTGTTTAAAATACTTCCCTTACCTGTTAAGTGTTCTTGGCCAACTAGGTCTTCTAGTTTACTCGGCCGCATTCGTTCGGCAAGGGGGGTATGGTTATTCACTTTCAAATACGTAGCTATAAGCCTTTAAAAATGCAAATTGTATTCTAGTATGTACGAGTAAAATGGTGCTTGTGATGAGCATAAAAATAGCCGTGTACCTTAGCATTTGTCCAACAAACGCAGGTGTAATGCTTGGTGGCAAACTAGCCTGCGTTTCCATGGCTTTGGTAACAAAATCATTAAACTCTATAGGACGCAACATTAAAATAGCAATGCTGTTTAATAAAAACATAAATGCAGTACCCACACTAATGTAGCCATTTATTTTAATCCAATCTTTTAAACTAGGATTGCAATTTTTAGCTTTATTGATGGCTGTAGTTACAAAACGAAGGCTAGAAAAAGCATAAATGGTAATACATGAAAATATAAATACGACAAGAAGGAGTGCTGGATTTACAAGTGCTGTTGGAAGCACAAGTAGTGACATAAAACCAAACAATAACGCTATTGGAATTAATAAGTAAGTGAGTACTTTAAAAATTTGCACCTGCTTCATAATTACAATTTACGCTTTGTCCGTTAGGTTTAATTTGATTTGCAATTCAACAAATTGCTTGTCATCGATAGTGCTTGGTGCGTCGAGCATAACGTCTCTTCCTGCATTGTTTTTAGGGAATGCAATAAAGTCTCTAATGCTTTCTGATCCGCCAAGTATAGAACATAACCTGTCAAAACCAAATGCCAGTCCACCATGTGGAGGCGCGCCATATTCAAAAGCGCCTAATAAAAAGCCAAATTTATGAAGGGCTTCTTCTGTGGTCATGCCAAGTGCGTCAAACATTTTTTCTTGAAGGGCGCGTTGGTATATTCTAATAGAGCCTCCGCCAATTTCATTACCATTTAAAACCATATCGTATGCATTGGCTTTAATGGTGGCGTATGGGTGCTCTAAATATTTATCTGCGTTTTCAATAACAGGGCTGTTATTGATCATGATGTTAATATGATCAGGCTTTGGTGAAGTGAACGGGTGGTGCCTAGCTACCCATCTGTTTTCTTCTTCGGCGTATTCAAATAATGGGAAATCTAGTACCCATAATAATTTAAATTCATCGTCTTTTCTGAAGCCTAATTTTTTACCCATTTCAAGCCTTAATTCAGAGGTTGCTTTACGGGTTCTTTCTTCTTTTCCTGCTAGTATTAAAACAAGGTCTCCAGCTACTGCACCAGCCGCATCTGCGATGGCTTTTAATTTGTCTTCGGTGTAAAATTTATCGACACTGCTCTTGTAAGAGCCATCTAAGTTGCACTTAATGTATACAAGACCTTGCATGCCTATTTGCGGGCGTTTAACCCACTCAGTAAGCTCATCTGTTTGTTTGCGGGTATATTCGCTACAACCTGGCGCTGCTATGGCTAAAACGGTTTCTGCATTGTCAAATACGCCAAATCCAGCACCATTAATTAAGTGACCAGTTGCTTCTATTTTACCACCTTTTAAAAACGCAGATTTTAAGTTGGCAATTTTCATTCCAAATCTAATATCTGGTTTATCGTTACCAAACTGCCACATGGCGTCTTCCCAGGTCATTCTTTCGATGCCCTCTGTGTAATCAATATTTTTTACGTCTTTAAAAACGCGTCTAATTAAATCTTCGAATATTTGTAAAATATCTTCCTGTTCTACAAATGCCATTTCACAATCTATCTGTGTGAATTCTGGTTGTCTATCAGCTCTTAAATCTTCGTCTCTAAAACATTTTACAATTTGATAGTAACGGTCGTAACCACTCACCATTAATAGTTGCTTAAATGTTTGTGGCGATTGTGGTAGTGCATAAAACTGACCCGGGTTCATGCGGGATGGAACCACAAAGTCACGTGCACCCTCTGGCGTAGACTTAATTAAAAAAGGCGTTTCAATATCCATAAACCCCTTTTCGTGTAAGTAGTTTCTTACCGAACGGTTTACGTTGTATCTTA
This sequence comes from Sediminibacterium sp., assembly GCA_049418605.1. Lineage (GTDB taxonomy): Bacteria > Bacteroidota > Bacteroidia > Chitinophagales > Chitinophagaceae > Sediminibacterium. Next base: position 4,757 of record JBMSJE010000093.1, read on the forward strand.
ATTCTAAATTTTTCTTGACAGCATTTCTGCGTAAATCGAGGTAGCGATATTTCATGCGTAGATCATCGCCGCCGTCTGTGTCATCTTGAATGGTAAAAGGAGGTACCGCCGATTTATTAAGAACTAAACAACTACTCACAATAATTTCAATGTCACCAGTTTCAATGTTTGGATTTTTATTGCTTCGATTCGCTACAGTTCCTTTGGCTTGTAGCACAAATTCTCTACCTAGTGGGTTTTCATCCAAAAATGAGGCCATTGACTCACCGAGTAATAATTGTGTAATGCCATAACGGTCCCTTAAATCGACAAAAGTAATGGCGCCAAATTTTCTAACTGTTTGAACCCAACCTGCAAGGGTTACTTCACTGCCAACATGGCTTTCTCTTAATTCTCCACAGTTATGTGAACGGTACATAGTGCTAATTTATTGATCCAATAATTTGAAGGGCAAATATACTTCAAATGCAGGTAGAACCCATTCAAAATGGGGGTATTGCACCCACTAATTACATGGTTTCTGCATCATTTTTGTGCCTCGGCTTCCAGATTAAGTAGTAGAAAGCTAAAATAAGCACACCTATTCCAAATGGAATCATGGCTAGGTGCTTGTAGGTGATGCCAAAGCAAGCGATGGCTTCATCAATTCCAAAAAACTCGGAAACCATCCAAAATGAGTTAGCGCTAATCCATACTGTAATGGCCAAATTATGACAAAGTTCCGACATGTATTGTCTAGTACGCCATGAAATAATAATAGAAATAGCAAGTGTTGGAACAATCATGATAATGCCTAGTAGCGGAATGCCAAGGCACCAGGCAATATCTTTAAAAAGCCAAAATACAATGTGTAAGTTTTCCATTTTTCGGTACTGAA
>JBMSJE010000094.1:0-5455 GCA_049418605.1 Sediminibacterium sp.
TTATTCATAGTTTTTTCTAAAATTTTGCTTGTTCCCAAACAATCTTATATTTGTTTAGAGATCATTTATCTAAACATTAAAAACTTACAACTGTGGCGTACGAGAACAACGATAGGAAAATGGAAAGTGTTTACAGCAAAAGAATTAAAGCTGGAAAAAGAAGAACTTATTTCTTTGATGTAAGAGAAACAAGAGGTAGTGATTATTATTTGACCATTACAGAAAGTAGAAAGCGTGCCGATGATTCTGGCTACGACCGTCATAAAATATTTTTATACAAAGAAGACTTCAACAAATTTGTGAAAGCACTAGGTGAGTCTGTAGATTATGTGAAAACAGATTTAATGCCTGATTTTGATTTTGATGCTTTCAACCATGAGTACGAAGAAGGTGAAGGTCAAGAAGGTGGATACGTGCATGCTGCTCCATCTCCATCTGCTGCTTCACCGGAAGCACCAGTGGCGAGAGAAATCCCCGCGGCACCTGCACAAGAAGAAATAGCGCCTGCTCCAACACCTAGGCATGATGTAAGTTCTGGTGACAACTTAAGTACCGAAGAGGTAGATAAGTGGTAATGATGTGCAGTGATTTTTTACAAAGTTTTAATCATCCAAATGTCACAACCATTGTGACCTGAATTGCCCATTGGGCCTGTTAAGTAAGTAAAGCCAAATTTTTCGTACACTCTTACCGCCTTTTTTAATTCGGGCATGGTTTCTAAGTAAACCTGTGTGTAACCCATGGTTTTTGCCTTTGCTAAGCAAGTAGCAATTAATTTTTTGCCAAGTCCTGTTCCTCTTGCGCTTGGTGTTAAATACATTTTTACAAGTTCGCAAGTAGTAGCGCCTAGTCCTTCGGTAGGAAAAATGCCAGCGCCACCCAAAACGGTATTACCCTCTTGCGCAACAAAATAAAAGCTTTGAGGTGTGCTAGTAAAAAGTTCATATAAATGATCGGTACTATCGTCAAAGTAAACGGTACCAGGCTTGTTGGCACCAAACTCTTCAAGAGCTGCTCTAATAATAGTAGCAAGTGCCTTGTTGTGATCCGGTGCTATGGGTGTTATATTAATGTCCATTTCTAAAAGCCTTATACGCATTAATAAGACCGTTGGTAGAAGCGTCGTGTGAACTAATGGTATCGTTGTTTTCCAATTCAGGTAATACTTTATTCGCAAGTTGTTTACCTAGTTCTACGCCCCACTGATCAAAACTAAATACGTTCCAAATAACACCTTGTACAAATATTTTATGTTCGTACAGTGCAATCAACGCGCCTAAATTAAATGGATTGATTTCTTTTAATAAAAAAGAGTTGGTGGGTTTATTGCCTTCAAAAACCTTGTAAGGTGTTAAACGTTTTACATCTTTTTCATCCATCGACGTTTTCATAAATTCCACCATTACTTCATTTTCAGATTTGCCATTTAATAAGGCTTCTGTTTGTGCAAAAAAGTTGGAGAGTAATTTAACGTGGTGGTCACCAATGTCATTGTGCGAAATGGCAGGCGCTATAAAATCGGAAGGAATTAATAAAGTTCCTTGGTGAATGAGTTGGTAAAAAGCGTGCTGCCCGTTGGTGCCCGGTTCGCCCCAAATAACAGGACCCGTTGCATAGTTAACAGGATTGCCGCTTCTGTCAATACTTTTTCCATTGCTTTCCATATTGCCTTGTTGGAAATAAGCAGCAAAGCGGTGCATGTACTGATCGTATGGTAAAATGGCTTCGCTTTGTGCACCAAAAAAATTGGTGTACCAAATGCCAATAAGCGCCATCAGTACCGAAATATTTTTATCAAATGGGGTAGATGCTACATGCTTGTCAGTTGCTTCTGCACCTTTTAATAATTTTTCAAAATTGTTGTAGCCAATAGTGAGGGCAATAGATAATCCAATCGCACTCCATAAAGAGTAACGGCCACCTACCCAGTCCCAAAATTCAAACATGTTTTTTGAATCGATACCAAATGCGGTTACTGCTTTTTCGTTGGTACTGAGTGCCGCAAAATGAAGGGCAATATGTTTTTGATCGGTAGCATGTTGTAAAAACCAATCACGTGCCGTTTGGGCATTGGTCATGGTTTCTTGGGTGGTAAATGTTTTAGAAGCAATTAAAAATAAAGTTTCGTCGGGCGTTACTTTTTTTAATGTTTCTGCAATATGTGTGCCATCTACATTGGATACAAAATAGGTTTGAATACCGTCAACCCAGTATGGTTTTAGGGCTTCTGTAACCATCACAGGGCCTAAGTCGCTTCCACCAATGCCAATATTTACAATGTATTTGATTTTTTTACCAGTATAGCCTGTATGCGTTCCGTTATGAATAGCCGCGCAAAATGCTTCCATTTGTGCACGCACTTTTTGAATGCCTGGCTTTATATCAGCACCATCCACCAAAATAGGAGTTGGGTCAAAGCTTCTTAAAGCGGTATGCAAAACGGCTCTATTTTCTGTTTCGTTAATGGCTACACCTGCACACTGCTCGGCAATGGCTTGTTTTACATTACAATCTTCGGCTAGTTGTAAAAGTAGCTTGAGGGTTTTTTCGTTGATGATATTTTTAGAATAGTCAAAAAGGATGTCGCCAAGTGTAATCGAGAACTTTTTAAATCTATCCGGATCAGCAGCAAATAAATCACGCATGTGTCTGCGGTTCATTTCTTCTTCATAATGCTTTTGTAAAACAAACCAAGCTTGCGTGTTGGTTGGGTTAATTCTCGGTAACATAACGCTTCAATTCTATAATTTATGTAATACAGCTATCGTTTCTTCCACCATAGCTGGGGTAATATCTAAATGGAGTACAAATCTAATTTGGTGATCCGACACCGTAAAGGCAAATATGTTAAATGGTTGTAAAGCCTTGATAAGTTCGGTGGCTGAGTAACGGCCCTTCACCTCAAAAATGATAATATTAGTTTCTACCGGAAGTATTTCTCCCACATAATCAAGTTCAGATAGGGCAGCGGCTAACTGCTTGGCATGTGCATGATCCTGGGCTAAACGCTCAATATTATTTTCTAGGGCATACATTCCGGCAGCAGCAATAAAGCCTGCTTGGCGCATACCCCCTCCAAAAACCTTTCGAAACCTTTTAGCCTTTTTAATAAAGGCTTGGTTGCCTAATAGCAAACTTCCAATAGGAGCGCCTAGTCCTTTACTGAGGCAAATACTAATACTGTCAAATGTCTCACCGTAGGCTTTTGGCGTGTCTTTGGTTTCAATTAAGGCATTGAAAAGTCTAGCACCATCCAGGTGTAAACTTAATTTTTTAGTTGAACAAAGCTCTTTAATTGGTTTAATATCAGCTAGTTGATAAATACTACCTCCTGCTCTGTTAACTGTATTTTCAAGTGAGACAAGGGTAGTGGGCGGTTTATGGATATCATTTGGATTAATGGCAGCGGCCACATCGTTTGCCGTAATTCGGCCTCTATTGCCTTTTAATAAGCGTACAGAAGCACCCGAGTTAAAGGCAATTCCGCCGCCTTCGTACTGATAAATATGAGATAGTTCGTCGCAAATAACCTCGTCACCAGGACTTGTATGGCATTTAATCGCTAACTGATTGGTCATGGTGCCGCTCGGACAAAACAGCGAAGCTTCCATTCCAAAGAGGTTTGCAGCCATTTTTTCGAGGGCATTTACGGTAGGATCTTCGCCAAAAACATCGTCCCCCACGGGCGCACTGGACATGGCAGCCAACATTTTGGGGCTAGGTTTTGTTACAGTATCGGACCTAAAGTCTATCATGGCTGCGAAGATAAGATTCCAAATCGTAATAAAATCGACATTTTATGCGGTTTTTGTAGGGCAATTTTGTATCTTCGCCCACTTTATAAGCTATTCAAAGAACTAATTGTAAGACAGCATGAGGCAGCTCAAAATCGCTACACAGATTACCAACCGTGACTCACAAGCAGTTGAAAAATACCTTCAGGAAATTTCTAAAATTTCAATGATTACTCCAGAAGAGGAAACGACTTTGGCGCAACGCATTAAAATGGGGGATCAACGTGCACTTGACAAATTGGTGCAAGCCAATTTACGTTTCGTGGTTTCGGTTGCTAAACAATACCAACACCAAGGTTTGTCTTTATCTGATTTAATCAATGAAGGAAATCTAGGCCTTATAAAAGCTGCGCAACGTTTTGATGAAACTAAAGGTTTCAAATTCATTTCTTATGCAGTATGGTGGATTCGTCAATCAATCTTGCAAGCATTGGCAGAGCAAGGTCGTTTGGTGCGTTTACCTCAAAATAAAATTGGTACTTATAACAAAGCCAACAAAGCATATATGGCTTTTGAACAGGAGCATGAGCGTGAGCCTTCTACCGAGGAGTTAGCAGAAATTTTAGAAATGTCTGAAACTGAAATCAACAATATTTTCCAATCAAACACCCGTCACACTTCACTTGATGCACCAGTGCACGAAGCAGAAGATGTAGCGATGGGTGATTTATTGGAAGGTTCTGATGACACTGACGAAGACGTAATGAAAGATTCACTGCGTGAAGAAATCAAACGCGTTTTAAAATCTTTGAGCCCTCGCGAAGCAGAAATTGTAAATGCATATTTTGGACTTGATGGCGAAAATGGTGTAACCATTGAGCAAATTGGTATGAAATATGATTTAACCAAAGAACGTATCAGACAAATTAAAGAGCGCGCTATTAAACGTTTGCAAAAAGCACGTTATAGCAACGCCTTAAAAGCTTATTTGGGCTAATAAAAAATGATCATTGAAAAGCCCCTGCAAGATATTTTTGTTGGGGCTTTTTTGTAAAATATAATTCTATGTCGCAAGAGATTTCAGAAAAAGTTCACGTACTCATTGTTGGTTCTGGCCCCGCTGGTTACACAGCTGCTATTTATGCGGCACGTGCCAACATGAAACCTGTTTTATACCAGGGTATTCAACCAGGTGGTCAATTAACCATTACCACCGAAGTTGAAAATTATCCGGGTTATCCAGACGGTATTCAAGGACCTGAAATGATGGTGCATTTTGAAGCGCAGGCAAAACGTATGGGTGCCGATATTAGATATGGTATGGCCACAAAAGTAGATTTTAGCAAGCGTCCTTTTCTAGTAGAAATTGATGAAGAAAAATGGATTGCAGCAGATACAGTTATTATTTCTACGGGTGCTTCTGCAAAATGGTTAGGCATCGAAAGCGAACAGCGTTTAAATGGTTTTGGGGTAAGTGCTTGCGCCGTTTGTGATGGATTTTTCTTTAAAGGAAAAGAAGTGGCAATAGTAGGTGCTGGTGATACTGCCGCAGAAGAAGCGGTGTATTTATCTAAACTATGTACTACGGTTCATATGTTTGTGAGAAGAGAGCAAATGCGTGCAAGTAAAGTGATGCAAGACCGTGTTTTAAATACACCCAATATCAAAGTATACTGGAACACCGATACCGACGAAATTTTAGGCGCACAAAAAGTAGAAGC
>JBMSJE010000095.1:0-5448 GCA_049418605.1 Sediminibacterium sp.
CTTGAAACTGGCATAGACCATAGCTTGGAACAGATACTACAAAAAAAATACATCCTACACGTTGGCACTATAGAAAAAAGGAAAAACCTAACTACCTTATTAGCAGCTTTTGAATTGCTTTTACAAAATAATCCGCAACAACTTTACCTCGTTGTTGTAGGACAAAAAAGCAATAAGCCAACATTAAAAGATGATGCTGTTTTTGAAATGGTGGCAGCATCAAACTTATTAAAAGAGCATGTTATTTTTACGGGTTATTTAACCGACTCGCAAACGGCAATACTCTATAAGCACGCAGCGCTTTATGTTTTTCCGTCCTTGAACGAGGGGTTTGGTATACCCATATTAGAAGCATTTGCCCACAAGGTACCGGTGCTTGTTGCGGGCAATAGTTGCTTACCAGAAGTTGCCGGTAACGCCGCAATTTGTTTTGACCCTTATAACGCAGATGCGTTAAGTAAATTAATAGTACAAACAATCAATGATCAGGTCCTATTACAATCTTTACAACAAAAAGGTACGGAGCGGCTTACGCATTTTACATGGGATAAAACCGTAGATGCGTTAGAGGCTTTGTTTGAGCGCAGTATCATGCATGCCAAGCCGTAATAAGGCTTGCTTTTATCCTTATTTAAAAGGTTTGCTTATATTTACTGAAAATTTTTAGCATCCGTTTATTCGCACACATACAATCTAGATTCGAAGGGTCGTGGAAAAAGAGAGATCTTTTTATTACACTGCTGCGCCTTTTTATTTTTGCACTAAAAGGCAGTTACGAGCGTTTATTTTTTAAAAAATCAAGTGGTCTTGTATTAATAGGTAAAAATGCATCTATTAGATACGCGCATTATTTAACAGCCGGTAAAGATTTAATTATAGAAGATGGTGCCGAAATAAACTGCTTAAGCACGCATGGTATACAAATTGGCAACCGCGTAACCATTGGAAAAAATGCTATTATCAGACCTTCTAATATTTATGGTGGCAGCATTGGTGCTGGCTTAATAATTGGCGATAATTCTAATATTGGACCGGGCGCTTATATTGGTTGCTCTGGGCTTATTAACATTGGTAACAATGTAATGATGTCGCCGGGTGTACGTATTTACGCCGAAAATCATAATTTTTCTAGCTCTACTTTGCCTATGAAAGACCAGGGCGTAACTGTTCAATTTGTAACCATACAAGACGACTGTTGGCTCGCATCTAACTGCATTATATTAGCAGGTGTTACAGTGGGTAAAGGATCGGTGGTGGCAGCTGGCGCAGTGGTTACCAAAGATGTTCCACCGTATAGTGTGGTAGCAGGTTCGCCGGCAGTGGTTATTAAATCAAGAAATTAATAACGGAAATTCCTCTCTCGCTTTTTCTAAATTTTTGTGGGTTCCAATATCTATTAGGTAGTCGTTAATTTTATAACCACTCATTTTATTTACGAGTAACGGCAGTAGATCAAAACCAATATCGGCGGGTATTTTAGCGCTGTCTATTATATCAATGACTGCTGGTGACGCAACATACAATCCGGCATTGGCTAAATTGGATACCGGGTGTGCAGGCTTTTCTTCAAAATGAGTAATGGTACACTGCTCGTTAAGCGATACAATACCGCAACCACTAGGGTTGTTTGTTTCGAATAAAGCCATGGTAAAACCATGTTGCTGCGCCACATGAAAATCGTACAAATTAGAAAGGCTTGTATTGGTTAAATTATCTCCGTAAAAAATAAAAAAAGAGGTTTCGTTGGCAACAAACGCTTTATTTGCAACGAGTGTTCCGGCACTTCCCAATAAAACGGGCTCGCACGCAAACTCAACTTTAATATTGGTGTCTAAGGCATTTACATGCGCCATAACCATATCTGGTAGGTGGTGTAAATTAATAAGTACTTCTGTTACACCAGCTTTTTGCATAGATAAAAACCACCAATCTATTAAAGGCTTGCCGGCAATGGGCACCAAACATTTTGGCAATGTATGTGTGATAGGATGCAACCTTGTACCAAGCCCTGCGGTTAATAAAAATGCTTTCATGCCTTAGGGGATGTTATTTTACGTTTAATAAAATACGGGACCCAGCAGGATCAAAAGTATAAGGGAGTTCTTTGTATGCATTCATAGCTGTTCTAAAATTTTCTTGGTGTTGGAGTGGCACGTAGCTCATTAAAAAACCACCACCACCGGCACCGGCAATTTTACAACCTGTGGCACCGTTTGCAAGCGATACCGCTACCATTTCATTGATATGTGGGTTGCTTACTGCGCTTGCTAGCTTTTTTTTATTCTCCCAATTAATAGCGAGTAAATCACCCAGTACTTCAAACGCTTTATTATTAAAGGCAGTTTCTAATTGATTCACTAAACCTGCAATTGTTTTTAGCTCTTCAATTTTATGCGCAATATTATTTGATTGTTCTTCAAGTACACTCTCTGCTTTACGCATTACACTGGTGTTGTGCAAAATAATAGATGCCTTTAATTTATTTTTATCAGGATCAGAAAGTGGCAGATTTGTAACCGTTACCGAATGATCTGCGTTAAATTCAATTTTTTTAATACCACCGTATGCTGCAATATACTGGTCTTGTTTACCTATTGGCTTTTTGAGCATATCTATTTCAATGATACAAGCTTCATGCGCAATTTGCTCACTACTTACCTGTATTCCTTTGTAATGGTATAATGCATTTAAAAGTCCCACAGTTAACACAGACGATGAACCAAGCCCAGAGCCCTTTGCCGTAATATCGGCGAGGGTAATAATTTCGATGCCTTTTTGAATACCTACGTGTTCTAGTGCCGCTTTAATAATATCATGCTTGATATCGGCAACGTTTTCTACAATTTCATTTTCGGTGTAATGCAGTACAATTAAATCATCAAACCTTTTTTTGACAATTACATAAATGTATTTGTCGATGGTTGCAGAAATTACCTGCCCTTTATGCAAGGTATAAAAAGAAGCAAAATCGGTACCGCCGCCAACAAAACTTAAACGCAAAGGAGTTTGTGAAACAACCATAGTTAGTATTTAATAACGCGGATTGTTTCTCCACGCATACACTGATGTAATAATATCTTGTAAGTTATAACTTGGCGCCCAACCTAATTGCTGCTTTGCTTTATGGGCTAGTGCAATTAATGATGGTGGATCACCAGGTCTTTCATTTACAATGGTAAAGTTAACTTTTTGGCCCAATACCTTCTCCGTTTCCTCAATTATTTGCAGTACCGAATAGCCAGCGTTGGTGCCTAAATTAAATATTTGATTGGTTACGCTGCCCATTTTAGCAAGGGCTAATTCGTGGGCTTTGGCAATATCACGCACGTGGATATAATCGCGCACACCGGTGCCATCGGGGGTTGGAAACTGATTGCCAAATACTTTTATCTCGTTTCTTTTGCCAAGTGCGGTATCTATTACTAGCGGAATTAGATGTGATTCATACCCGCGCGATTCGCCATTAAGGGCTGTTGCGCCTGCGGCGCAAAAATACCTGAATATAATATAGTTAAGCCCATGTGCTGCGGCCGTATCCATTATAATTTGTTCATCAAAAAGTTTAGAACAACCATAGGGGTTAACGGGCTTTAAAATATCCGTTTCTACAATAGTATCATTTACAGGAATACCATACACCGCAGCTGTCGAAGAAAACAAAATAGACTTTACATCATACTGCTTCATTTTTTTTAAAAGCGTAATGGTTCCGGTCACATTGTTTTGATAATAAGGCAGCGGGTTAACAACAGAGTCTGGCACATTTGCCGACGCCGCCAAATGAATAACACATGTAATATTATGTGTTGTAAAAATGGTGTCTAAAATAGTTTCATCAAAAAAGTTAGCCTCGTAAAATGTGGCAGCAGTTGGTACTGCTTCTTTTTTACCATCGCGTAAATCATCTATTACTACCAGAGGGTAACCCAGTGTATGCAGGTGTTCACCAACAACGCTGCCAATATAACCTGCGCCACCTGTAATAAGTATTTCCATAAAAAATAGATGCCATTAAATGCCGCTCACCTTGTGTCCAGTAAGCCTTTCTCTGAGCTCTAAAACAATCAGATGAAAAATAATAGAATGAATACTTTCTACCGTACACATTTCATGGAGGGGTACGTGCACAACAAAATCAGACATGGTGTTTAATTGGCCGCCATCAAAACCAGTAACGCCAATTACAAACATATTTTTTTGCTTTGCCGCTTTAACCGCTTCAATAATATTTTCGCTATTACCAGATCCGCTAATACAAACTAAAACATCCGAATCCTGAGCATAGGTATTTAACTGCGCACTAAAAATATTTTGATAGCCCGTATCGTTGGCAATGGCTGTAATGTGCGCAATATTATCTGTGAGGCTAATGGCCTTCATGGTTTTTGCAACGGGAGCATCAAAAAATATACCTTTTGCTAGGTCTTGTGCAAAATGAGAGGCGTTGGCGGCACTGCCCCCATTACCTATCACATATATGCTTTGGTTGTTGTTATAAGCGGCCTCTAAATGACCGGCAAAGTTAGCAAGCACCAAAGGGTCTAAATTATTAATAGTAGCCTGAACAGCTTGTAAGTATTTTGCGATATTCATGTGGAGCAAATTTAGGTTATAAAGCCTTTATTTTCATACAAATACAATTTATTTAATATGTTTTTATCTGTCGCTGAATTTATTTTGTGGTTATATTTACAGCTCCTATTGTACTATGAGAATACTCTTTTTACATAGCTCATCTGATTTATACGGCGCCAGCAAAATACTACTGGCTATCAATGAGTTATGTACCAAAAAAGGGCATGAAGTTACGGTCGTACTCTCGGAAGACGGCCCCCTAGTCCCTCAACTAAAAGCACTAGGTGCCCATATCATTATTGCCGATTTGGGTATTTTACGCCGTCAATACCTACATCCGGCCGGTATACTTAACAGACTTGTGGCCAATTTTAAAGCCTACCGTTTACTTACTAGCCTTTGCAAAAATCAAAAAATAGACCTTATTTATTCCAACACCACGGGTGTTATTGTAGGTGTTTTTGTAGCATCTAAACTAGGTATTAGGCACCTATGGCATATTCATGAAATTATTGAAAAGCCAACTTTACTTTTTAGGCTTTTATCGCGTTTAATCAATACAAAAAATAACCATGCCATTGCAGTTTCTGAAGCGGTAAAAACGCATTGGACAAAATATGTACCTCCAAATAAAATTGATGTACTCTATAACGGTGTCGATTATTGGTTGTTTGAAAATATACAAAGTGATTTACGCAATACACTAAACCTACAACCAGATACTATTTTAATTGGTATGATGGGCCGTGTACATTTTTGGAAAGGACAAGACTACTTTGTATCTATTGCAGGTGCGCTTTATAAAACACATAAAAATGTTCATTTTTTAATAGTGGGTGATGCGTTTGCCGGATACGAATATTTACATGATAC
>JBMSJE010000096.1:0-5321 GCA_049418605.1 Sediminibacterium sp.
AATCTTATACCGAGTATCAAGATCCAGAAACCTTATCACGCATTTCTCAATATGAGCTCGCCTACAAAATGCAAATTTCAGTGCCGGGTGTCATGGATATTAGTACCGAGCCTGATTATATTCATGAAATGTATGGAACAAAGCCTGGCGAATCCTGTTTTGCCAACAACGTATTACTTGCGCGCAAACTGGTAGAAAAAGGCGTTCGCTTTGTACAACTATTTGACTGGGGTTGGGATACGCATGGTGACTCTGCGGGTAACGCAGTTGATATTGGACTTAAAAATAAATGTCGAAAAATTGATAGACCTATTACCGCACTCTTACAAGATTTAAAACAAAGAGGACTACTTGATGAAACACTTGTTGTGTGGGGTTCAGAATTTGGTAGAACGCCCATGCAAGAAAATAGAGAAGGTAAAACCATGCCATTTAAAGGTCGCGACCACCATGGTGAAGCTTTTTCGATGTGGATGGCAGGCGGTGGCATTAAAGGTGGCACTACCTATGGCGAAACAGATGAAATTGGTTACAATATTGTAAATGGTAAAGTAGAAACCTTTGATGTACAAGCAACCATTTTAAATCAATTGGGTTTTGACCACGAAAAATTCACTTATGAATCACAAGGAAGAAACTTTAGGTTAACCGACTTGAGTGGTAAAGTGATCCATGATATCATAGCATAAAAAAATAATGATGAGCGTATTTATTGGAAGGTTCCATCCTGTTTTTGTTCACTTACCTATTGGAATATTACTTTTTGCTGCACTCTTATTTTTTGCTGCTAAAAAGCAAAAGTTTGCAGCAGTATCAACAGCGGTGGCACCTGCAATTGCAGTAGGTTCATTTTTTTCTATCCTTTCTTGCATTACAGGCTATTTACTTTCTATTTCAGATACCTATAATGAGGATATTGTTTTTAAGCACCAATGGCTTGGTATTGCTACTGCTATCACAAGTATCGTTTGCTATATCGCGCATCAAAAAAAGTTCAAGTATGTAGGTGCGCTCATTGTGGTATTAACTGCACTCATTATCATTACTGGACATAACGGAGGCTACCTCACACACGGAGAAGACTATTTAACAGCGCCTCTTTTAAATACCAAAAGCGATAAAAAAGTAATTGCCAATATCAATGAAGCTATTGTTTACAAAGATGTGATAGAACCCATATTGGCTGCAAAGTGTTATAGTTGCCATGGTGATAGCAAGCAAAAAGGAAAGTTGCGTTTAGACCTTCCAAATTATATCATTGAGGGTGGTGAAGAAGGAAAAGTATTAACACCCTATCAACCAGGAAGCAGTGAGCTTATCAACAGGCTTTTACTTCCAACCTCTAACGAAGAACATATGCCACCCAAAGAAAAACCACAACTTACCAAAGACGAGGTGGCATTATTACATTGGTGGATTGAGTCGGGAGCAAGTTTTACTGAAATTGTAAAAAATACCAAACAAACCCCTGCTATTAAAGGGGTATTAGCAGCGTTTTCTGCTGGTGATGCTACCACGGCTGAGCAAACACAATTACCTACACAAAAAGTAAATGCTATTTCGAGCGACGTACTTTTAGCGCTTACCAAAGAAGGGGTTGCGATTGTACCAATTGTGAACGGTTCTAATTATGTACGCGCTAATTTAATTGGGGTTGAAACATTAAGCGCCAATACCTTTCAACTCCTATCAAAAATATCAGATCAATTACTACAATTAAACGCATCGTTTACAGCCATCAAAGACGAGCATTTGAGTGCACTATCTAGTTGCAAACAACTCAAACAACTTGAATTAAATGGCACGAGCATCACAAATAAAGGACTTGCTTCTCTTGATGCATTTGAAAATTTAGAAATTTTGAGTATCACGCAAACCAAAGCTACCGCAGAAGGTATTAGTGGTTTAACCAAACTTAAAAACTTAAAAAAAGTATACCTCTATAAAACAAGCTTTACAAGTGCAGCCATTGCGCAATTAAAACAAAAAATGCCTGGTTTACGAATTGACACAGGAGGTTACAAACTACCAATTTTAGTAACAGATACCACAGAGGCTAAGGCACCAGAAATAAAAACCAATTAGTTATTTACCCGGTAATCATTCTAACGTATAAGTCTTCAACTTTTTTGCGCGCCCAAGGTGTTTTGCGTAAAAATTTTAGACTCGATTGAATACTAGGGTTGGAATTAAAACAATTGATGGGGATATGCTGCCCCAAATCTTCCCATCCAAAATAAGCAACCAGTTCGGTTACTATTTTTTCGAGGGTTTTGCCGTGTAAGGGGTCATTTGACACTTGTTGCATATGCAATATTAAGTAATTTGCTGCCATGACAGCGCACCGATACTTTGTAGTACATAAACCAGTAAACATGGTTTCACAATTTATCAGCTCTCATGATGTTAATTTATTGAGTGGTTTAGATTTTGATTTTCCGGAGGGCACCCATGCCATTGGCAGGTTAGACAACCATTCCGAAGGACTCCTTTTATTAACCACCAATAAAAAAATCACCAAGCTTTTATTTCAAGGGCCTAAGCCGCATACCAGAACCTACCTCGTGCAAGTAAAAAATAAAATGACGCCTGCCACGGCAGCGGCAATCGCTGGTGGTATCCAAATAAGCGCACCTAATGGAAGCCAATACCTTACAAGCCCATGCTCGGTTTCCATTGTAGAGGATCCTCTACTCTACCAACATTTGTTTGATGCCTCTTTACTAAAGCCAGTGATACCCGTACATCAAAATGTAATTACCAGTTGGGTGCTTATTTCATTAACAGAAGGCAAATTTCATCAAGTACGCAAAATGGTTGCAGCGGTGCATCATAGGTGCATTAGACTTATAAGAGTAGCAATCGAAGCTATTTATTTAGACGATTTGCCAGCAGGTCAGGTAAGGGAATTAGAAGAAGCAGATTTTTTTAAACTGCTAAACCTTTAAGATTCTTTTTTATAAAACAGGTGCATTAGTATAATATGCGGAAGACTAAGGCATGCTAAAAAAACAAAAAACACCGCAGCATAAGACTGTATTAGTTGCGCGTTAGTTTGTTGCAAATAAAAGAAAAGAGAGAAAATAAACAGTGCGCCTACATTAAATGGTAGCGACTCCAAATACAGTTTTTTTGGGGCAATTTGTAATTTACCGGCAATATGTCCCCAAGCATTTACACTATGCGAACCAACAAAATAGAGTCCAAAAGCAAGCATGAGTGGCATTTGAGTGCCCAATAAAAGAATACCCATCAAAAAAAAGCATGTCTTTTTTGAAATCCACCACAGTGGCATGAGCATAAGAGAAGAAACAGCAATGATTATATTTTTGTACTGCAACAGGTTAAGTGAAGCTACAAAATCTGAAATACCCTGCATATTATTGAGTACCAAAATAGATTCATTGAGGTGCAAAAAAATGATGAGTAGTAAAATGGAAAGACCTAGCACAAAAGCATACGCTTTTTGAGCAATTGAATGCATCGAAACCTGCATTTCTACCATTTCAGATTCTCCAAAATGAAACGCAGAGTATGCGATAAATAATAGCAAAGAAAATACTGGAAACCACTGCCAAACCATAAAATAGGCAGCAATAATGAGTATGTATTGGGCAACAAATTTAAAAAGACTAAACTTTTTAGAAGCTAGCAATAAATGATCCACGGCTCCATGCGGAATACCCACAGCGAGGAGGCCTGCAATTAAACCCGCATAACCAAACCCATTAGCCATATTTGGACTCATCAGGTTGAGCAAAAAATACACTAGCATATAACCCATTGTAAATAAGAAACCCTTTTTTATATAATTAGTCCAGTAAATAAAGCAGGCTTTTAAAAAAGGAACAATGGGTAGTGACGCAAATATTTTAACTTCTTCTGTTGCACTAGACTTTTCATCCAAAAAAGAAAAAATGCGTTGTATCGTATTGTTTTTAAATAGCTCCGTAAATATTTTTTTACCAAGGTTTGGCCACCTAATTAATATGATTAAAAGGAGGTGGTCATAAAATAAAAACCGCCCTTTTGTTAATGGAGCTTGAGCTGGATTTTCAAATGCCACCGCAAATGCATGCATTTTTTTAAAACCATAACCTGTGGTAGGCTTAATTAAATTAGCCCTTGCTCCCATATTAATAATGCGCTTATCCATTGAAGCAGGCTGTTTTAGCACTGTCATAGGAATGCACCCTTCTTCCTCGGCTACAATTTCGTAAGCCCCAAATTGTGCTTTAATTTTTTCGTCTAATATTGTTTTCGCATAATCAATGTCAATGGTCTCTACACCAAATCTTGTTAACTCTACCAAACATTCATTAGGTGCATAAGGCAGGTTGTATACAAACTGCGTATGCTTAGACTGATCCACATCAAAGTTCATCATCTGAAATGTATCAACATGTAATAACGGCTCTTTTAAACGAATATGGTAGCCAAAAAATGATTGTAGCAAATAAGACTGATTGCGCACTTCTTGTGTAAACACTGGCGGCCTACTATCAAAAACAGTAGCACCAGAAATAACCTGCTGTTCAAAAAAAATTTCTATAAAATCAGGCAAAGGGTTTAAAGAAGCAACCTGTCCATCAAAGTTATCGATTGGATGCGATTCAATTGCCTCATGCAATAAATTGTAAAAATCAATACTTTTTATACAGTAATAAGGTTGATCCTGAATAGACTGTACCTTATCATTATTGGTTTGAACAAAATGGTATTGATGACTAATGATTGAAGAGAGGTCTTTAACGATTGTGTCATTTGGGGAAGACCAAAAACAATAGGTTTTATCGTTTGTATTTTTTTGCTGCGGTTCAATTACAGCAATTCGCTTTGTTTGATGATAGCCCCTTTTAATGAACTCCAATAGCATAAGCCCATTAGAAGCACCCATACCAATAAACACATAATCATAAGGTATGACTGTGTTGGTACTATGATTTTGGTCTAATAACATGCAAGCAAAAAAATCTGAATGGGCTATAAAATAAAAGGCGAGGTGTGCAATAAACACATACCTCGCCTTTTTAAATAACTATTGAAATCAATTAGTCTTGAGTTCTGCTTAATGAATAGATCACTAAACCAAATCCAATTTTGTTGATTGCATCTGCAACGTTGTAAACGATATCCATGTAGTGAGAAGCTAATGCTGCATCAGCTACTAATTGAATACCAAATAAGCCACCTGGAGTTCCTAATATGTAACCTAGAGGATAGATAGCCCAACCTACTAGTACAAACCAAGCAAGTGTTTTTGTTGCTTTTGCAACTTGTGCACCTGCTGTTTGAGCAAGTTGAGAAACTTCGCCAAACCA
>JBMSJE010000097.1:0-5262 GCA_049418605.1 Sediminibacterium sp.
GCAATTTGTTGATTTTTAGGCAAATATCCCGCTGCATAGGTGATAATTCCGGCCAAACTCTTAGCGCCAATTTTGTCCATAATACGAATCCGGTAACTCTCTACCGTTCGTTTTCCAATTTTTAATTGACCGGCTATTTCTTTACTGGTGAGTTCTTTGCAAATAAGACCAATGATTTGTTTTTCTACCTCTGTAAAACTGATGCTTGCGTTGTGGTGACGTACCGTTGTTTTTTGAGCTATGATTTTGGAAAGTCTTTCGGTAATACTTTGAGAAAAATATGAATTGTGCATATACACTGAATTGATGGCATTCACGAGTTCTTCATGCACAATATTTTTGGATAAAAATCCCATGGCACCCGCTTCAATCATTTCAATAATTTGCTGGTCTTCTCCAAATGATGTGAGTGCAATAATTCGTATGCCCGGATATTTTGCACACAAAATTTTTACAGCTTCGGTACCAGTAAGATTGGGCATTTTTACATCCGTAATAATTACATCGGGTGCCAGAGATGCTACAAGCGCAATTAACTGTGCGCCGTCGGATGCTTCGCCAATAAGATCGATGCTTGGAACGCCTGCCAGCATTAGCTTTAAGCCTTCTCTAAAAATACGGTGATCATCGGCAATGACAATTTTGATTTTTTTACTTAGCATAATTAAGGGGAGTTTTTATTTGATAACGTACACCTTGCTGTGGCAAAGTGTCTATAATTATTTGACCACGAAGAAGTGCAACGCGGTTAAAAATATTTCTAAGTCCTGAACCTGTAGCCGCCCTAGCTACAGCCTCTTTATCAAAACCAATACCGTCATCTGTAACAGATAGTAAAAAATATTTATCATCTACTAATGCGTTGATCCAAATGTTTTTTGCATTAGAATGTTTTAATGCATTGTTTAAGATTTCCTGAATAATACGGTAATGATGTAACCAGTGATCTGGTTCTGATTCTGGAGGATCACCACTCAGTTCCCAATGCACTTGAATGCTTCCCAGTTTGTTAAATGTAGCCACCAGTTCTTCTATACCCCAGCAAAAACCCGCTGCTAGTACCTGATTGGGCACAATGGCTTCGCTCATTACACGCATACGTTTTAATACGTCATCTATATGTGTGGCGGCTTCTTTGATGAGTTGTCTATCGGCTTGAGAAACCGGATTGATGCTGCTCACTTGCAGTCTAATAACAGAAAGTAGTTGTCCAAAATCATCATGCAAATCTGCGGCAATACGCTTACGTTCTTTTTCGGCAGCAGTAAATTCGGTTGTAATAAGTTGATGGAGTAAGGTTTTATTTTTTTGTGGTAGAAATAAATCACACAAATAAATAAAAGAATAAATACACCGAGCAGCGGTATGGAAAACAATATAAGCGTGTAAAAGCTGGGCTGTTCCGACATGCAATAATTTTATTATTCAATTTGGAAATAATAAATATCACTTCCTAATTATTGCTGACAACTAGACGCTATTACATTGCCTCAAAAAAATATTACATGAGTGAAACCACCGGTAACAAAGGACATTAGGTGTTTATACGCAGATTTTAAAAATTCTAATCTAATGGACGAATCCAAATATTTCTAAAACTTACTGGGCTACCGCCATCAAGGTCGTGGTCTTGTAAATAAAACGGAAGCTTTGAAGGATGTGCTTCATACACCGATGGACCAATCCACTGAATCGTACCTTTTATATCTACATTGTTTTGAACCAGTACGCCATTGTGTAACACGGTAAATCTTCCTGGTACTTGCACTTTACCATCGGCATAAAATTGTGGCGCCGTAAAAATGATATCATAGGTTTGCCATTCACCCGGTTTTTTTGTTGCATTTACAAGTGGAATATGCTGTTTGTATAAAGCACCCGCCTGTCCATTCACATAAGTTTGATTGGTATACGAATCCAGTATTTGGATTTCATACTTACCCATAAAAAATACACCGCTATTAGCACGGTACTGTCCCGATTGTTTAATTTCTGCGGGTGAACGCCACTCAATATGGAGTTGACAACTGCCAAAAGCCTGGTTGGTTTCAATCGAACCAGATCCTTTCACCACAGTTAAAGTGCCATCTTTTTCAATTTTCCAGCCTGCCTTACCACCACCCAAACGGTGCCAGGCATCTAAGTTTTTACCATTGTATAATACAATGGCATCGGAGGGCGCGTCGGAAGGCGTTTTACCGGGTTCTACTTTTGTAGGCTTAGGTTCCCAGATTTCTGTTTTAGCCGCTTCTCTATTTAAACTGTCCTCTCTACTTTGTTGTGCAAGCGCGGTTGTAGTAATGAGTGTTACACCAAGTAGCGCTACTGTAATTTTTTTCATCCGTTTATATTTTTGGAATGCTGTATCCATTGTGGTAAACAGCCGATAAATATTTTGCGTTAACCGCGGCATCCGTAAATTGTTTTTTTGCATGATCCCACTGTAACTGTTTGCCACTGCGGTGTGCAATATTTCCCATCTGACAAATGGTAGCCACTTTGGCTCCTTCTTGAATTGAACAATGTAGTTTAGAAAAATCACGCGACTTAACCACTTCTAAAAAGTTAATCCAATGTTTTTCTACACCATTGTCTACCGATCTATTCAGTGGCACAATTATTTTATTAGCACTTCTCGATTCTTCAAGCACTTCCCAGCCATTTCTATTTAAAACCAAAGTGCCATTATCGCCCTGAAACGCAACGCCATGGTCTCTTCCATAATTACCATTGGTAATACCCATGGTTTGTTCCCAAGACACACTAAATTTATCAAAACCATAGAGTACGTTTAACATATCAGGCGTTTCACTTGCAGCCTTAGGATCGGCGTATTTGCCACCCACCGCAGAAATCGTATTAGGCGCTGTTTCTTTCATGCCTAGTAAAGCATAATCCAATAAATGCACGCCCCAATCGGTCATTAAACCACCTGCATAATCCCAAAACCATCTAAATGAGTAATGGAAACGGTTGCGGTTATACGGTCTTAACTGAGCTGGACCCAACCATGTTTTATAATCAACACCTGCAGGTACAGGTGCATCTGCTTTTGGTTGCATTGGGGTAGATTGAGAGTAGCACCACACTTTTACATTTCTGATAGCACCTAGTTTTCCAGTATGTACAAAATTTACAGCGTCACCAAAATGTTGTTGACTGCGCTGCCACTGACCCGCTTGCACCGCTCTTCCGTACTTTTCTTGAGCTGCCACCATCGCATTACACTCTACAATAGAATTACCCACTGGCTTTTCTACATAAATATCTTTTCCGGCCTGACAAGCATGAATCATTTGTAGTGCATGCCAATGATCGGGCGTACCAATGATCACAACATCTACATCTTTATTTTCTAGTAGTTTTCTATAATCAGAATAAATCGCAATTTTTGAAGTATCAATATTTTTAGATTTTAATTCTGTTATGCGACCATCAATAACAGTTGTATCAATGTCACAAAGTGCAGCAATCACAACGCCTGGAAGGCGCATGGCAGTAGCGGCATTAGCCCATCCCATGCCGTTTAAACCTATCACACCAATATTAACACGGTCGGAAGGCATGACACTGTTTTTGAAATAGGCAAAACTTTGGTTACCCAGTGCAGATGCAAGTACAGAGCCTCCGGTTAAGAGTCCTGCGTTTTGTAAAAAATCTCTTCTAGTTGACATGGCAAGCGTTTTAATTGAAGCATAAATTAAAACGTTTTTTGCATATCTGCTAAATTATTTAACGCTTTTTGTGACCCGGTCTTTGCTTAAAATTACCTCTGCTTCTTTGCTTAGGTGCATATTCCGGCGTTTCGCCAAATTCGGGAGGAACGGTGCCTTTTGTAACTGGGGCGCCAAGTAGTTCTTCGATGGCTAAAAACTTATATTGTTCCTGCTCACTCACAAGGGTGAAAGCAGTTCCAGTAGTGGCTGCGCGGGCTGTACGGCCAATGCGGTGTATATAATCTTCACCATCGTTGGGAACATCGTAATTAATTACAAGGTCAATTTCTTCTATGTCAATGCCGCGGCTTAAAATATCGGTGGCTACGAGTATAGAAAGTTTGTGGTTTCTAAAATCTTGGAGTACCTGCTCTCTTTGCTTTTGATCGAGGTCCGAATGAATTTCTTCGGCAGCAAGTTTGGCGCGTTTTAATTCTTGTGTAAGTTGTTTTACATTTTGTTTTTTAGAACAAAACACAATGACATTTTTATAAACATTGCTGCTGAGCATATCGGTTATGATGGGCACTTTTTGTGGTTCATACACAACAAATGCTTTTTGTATGATTTGCTCAGGTGGTTTTGAAATCGCAATATTTATTTCTACCGGATTGGTTAATATTTTTCTGGCAAGGTCACGCATTTTTACAGGCATGGTGGCAGAAAATAAAAGGTTTTGTCGTTGCTTAGGTAAAAAGGAAATTATTTTTTGAATGTCATCGTTGAAACCCATGTCTAGCATACGGTCTGCTTCATCAAGCACTAAATATTTTAAGCCTTTTAGTTTTACATAGCCCATGTTTAAATGCGCAATCATGCGGCCCGGGGTACACACTACAATATCAACACCTGTGTTTAATGCTTTTTTTTCTGCGGCAAAAGAACTGCCATCACCACCACCATAAACGGCAATAGAACTTACATCTGTAAAATAAGAAAGGCCTTCTAAACTTTCTGCAATTTGAATGGCGAGTTCACGCGTTGGAACAATAACCATTGCATTGATATCATGTGAGTCGTGCTGCGTGGTTAATAAACGGTGTAAAAGCGGTAGTAAAAATGCGGCCGTTTTTCCAGTGCCCGTTTGCGCAGCAGCTATAATATCCTTTCCTTCTAATATGGGAACCATTACCTGTTGTTGCACCGGCGTTGCCGTCTCATATCCCATCGCATCAATACCATCCAGTATCCGCTGATCCAACCCTAAATCTATAAACTTCAAAATAAAATATTTAATGTGTCTATAAACAAAGATAGGGCTTATTACGGCCCTATCTGATAATCTATTGTAATAGCGTTTGCTTTACAGCTTTTCGTAAAGCGCGCGCAGTTTTTGACGCGTCATAATTGCTTCCCAGTTTTTACCAAGTGCGTTTTCCCAAAGTGGTTTTAAACTTAATGAAATATCAATCATGGTATTAAAATCTTGATCCGATAATCCTGCACAAATACCCACCGGAATTTCAATGTTATTTTTTTGAACCATGAATTTAAATTCTTCAACACCTGCTGGGTAATATTCTTCTAAATGATTCATCACAATGCA
>JBMSJE010000098.1:0-5181 GCA_049418605.1 Sediminibacterium sp.
GGCGCAGAAATCGGTGTAGACGCCGTACGTTTTAAAACCGCACAGGTATATGATTACGCAAATGACCCGCACGGGTTCATTCCTACCAATCAAAAATATAGCAGGTATAAAAAAGACAGCGCTGGACAAATGCAGGTAAAAAACGGACTGGGTAATCACTGCTGGAAATTATGGCATGCCAATGTAATTACCTGGGATGGAATAGTGGTGCCTTGCTGCTTTGATAAAGACGCAACCCACCAACTCGGTCATTTAAAAAACAAATCTTTTACAGAAGTTTGGGATAGCAAGGAGTACCATGCTTTTAGAAAAAATTTAATGACCTCCCGAAAGTCTATTGATATTTGCGCCAATTGCAGCGAAGGCCTGAGTGTATGGGAAGATTAATCCACTACAATGTATCTTGTAGCAATTGTGCATTACTATTGCGACTCACTATTATTCTTCCACAAAAGCGCAGCCGCCCGAATCTCAATTTATCTTTAAAGCATGAAAAAAACAGCAATACTTTTAGTGCTACTTGTAAGCACTTTTCATTTATTGGCACAGCCCGTTCGCAATTTTGAATTTAGAGGTGTTTGGATTGCAACTGTCGAAAATATTGACTGGCCCAGCAAACGTGGGCTACCCCCAGAAACGCAGCAACAAGAGTTTATTAGCATATTAAACATGCACCAAAAAAATGGCATGAACGCAGTAGTTGTTCAGGTGCGTCCCGCAGCCGATGCGATGTATCCATCTAGCTTTGAACCCTGGTCAGAATATTTAACGGGCAAACAAGGTTTAGCGCCGGAGCCATTTTATGATCCACTTGCTTTTATGATTGAAGAAACCCACAAACGTGGCATGGAATTTCATGCATGGCTCAATCCATACCGTGCTGTATTTAATATCAACAGATCATCGGTTGCAGAAAATCATATTACCAAACAACGCCCCGAATGGTTTTTAATTTATGGAGATAAAAAATATTTTGATCCAGGAATACCTGCTGTTCGTTCACATACAGCGGTACTTGTAAAGGATTTAGTAAATAGATACGCAATCGATGCAGTGCACATGGATGATTATTTTTATCCGTACCGCATTGCAGGAAAAGAATTTCCGGACCAAGCAAGTTTTGCAAAATATGGAAAAGGTTTGTCTAAAGACGAATGGAGAAGAAGCAACTGCGATAGTATTATTGTGCAACTTAAAAAAGCAATAGTAGCCACCAACCCACGCGTTAAATTTGGCATCAGTCCATTTGGTGTTTGGAGAAATAAAACACAGGATCCGCGTGGTAGTGAAACAAAAGGCGGACAAACCAATTACGATGACCTGTATGCCGACATTTTACTGTGGCTAGAAAAAGGTTGGATCGATTATGTAGTGCCGCAATTATACTGGGAGCGTGGACACAAGCTCGCAGACTATGATGTGCTTTTAAAATGGTGGAACGATTATGCCTATGGCAAACACCTATATATTGGGCATGGCATTTATAGAGCGGGCACCAATGATGCTTGGAAGAGCAAGGATCAAATTCCGGATCAAATCAATTTACTCCGCTCTTTTAAAACCACACAAGGCAGCGTGTTTTACAACAGTAGCACTTTTGCAAAAAACCCGAATGGTTGGAATGATAGTTTACAAAATAATTACTACAAATATCCGGCTCTCGTGCCTCCAATGCCATGGTTAGATGACATCGCACCTGATGCACCTTCTGTTCAAAAAAAGGGCACTACTAATGTTGTTGTAAATTATAATGGCAAAGAAAAAATAAAATCATTTGGTATTTTTTCTGCTGCAGTAGGTACAAAAGCAACTGCTAAAAATGCACAGCTCCTACAACTAATAATAACAACTAAAACAAGCACAATAGATATCTCAAGTGTTCCACATAAGAAAAATGAAAAACTTTATGTGGGATCTGTTGATCAAAACAATAATGTGAGTAGCCTTGTAGAACTGAATTAAAGTTTACCGTACTTTTTTTCTACTGCTTCAAAGCGGTAATCAAAAATATGGGTAAGCTGCGCTTTCACAAATAAAGCGTGAGCGATATCACCTAAAAAAATTAGGGGTAGTTTGTAATGCACAATATCTGTCATTTCAACGCCGCCCTCTATTTGCTTGAAATGGTGCTGATGATGCCACATGCTGTAAGGTCCGTAACGTTGTTCATCCACAAAATATTTGTGGTCTTCTACATGGGTAATTTCGGTCATCCAATACAAAGGAATACCAAGTACAGGTTTAACGGTGTATTCAATAATTTGACCCGGGTACATACGCTCACCGTGATACTTACTTATAATATTAAAACCGAGGTTATCTGGGGTGATAGCAGCCAAATTAGAGGGCTTGCTAAAAAAATCCCAAGCTTCACCAAGTGTAATTGGGATTTTTTGAACCGTTTTGATCGTATATACTTTGGACATAATAGCTGTTTAGCCTATAACAAAAATGGAGTATAAATGTTTGCGGCAAAAGTAGAAGCGACCTCGGAGGTCATTGCGAAGGCCACCAATCAAACAGAAATCCGGCTACAAAAAAATAAAACAAGGAATTTTACACGGGTTGTGGCAAAAACGAATGTCATTGGTGTAATTTTGTCAAAACAAATAAGATATCCATTGCCCTTCATGAATTAAATGAAGAGCAGGACGAATCTGGAGATTAGCCTATGTTTGCGCTTTCAATGCATAAGATGTTAAAACCGGTTGTTGCGGCAGCGCTCACAATACTTATAAGTATCTACCTTATGGGTTGCGCCAATATTATCCCACCAGGTGGAGGTCCCAGAGATAGTTTACCACCAAGATTAGTAGCAGCCTTACCCAAAGACTCTGCCACCAATGTACACACCAAAAACTTCCTATTAAGTTTTGATGAGTATGTTACCCTGCAAGGCTTGCAAGAAAATTTAATTGTTTCGCCTACTGTCAAAAACACGCCTATCATAGATTATAAACTTAAAAATGTAACGATTAAGTTTAAAGACTCACTAGAAGAAAATACGACCTACACACTGGATTTTGGAAAAGCGTTGGTGGATGTGAACGAGTCAAATATGGCGAGGGGTTTTAGGTATATTTTTTCTACTGGCAACAACATTGATAATGCTACGTATAACGGACATGTGGTTATAGCAGCTACTGGAAAAATAGATAGTACACTTATTGTAGTGCTACACAATAATGTAAACGATACTTCTATTTACAAAAACACACCTAGGTATTATACACGCGTTGATGGTAAAGGAAATTTTAATTTTAGAAACCTAGCGCCTGGTACTTATGCAGCGTATGTAATCCCTACTAATTTTTCTAGAAAGTACGATGATAGCACTAACTATTTTGGTTTTTTAAACGTGCCCGTTACGGTGTCAGAAAAAACAAAGTCAGATACTATCTATGCGTTTGAAGAATTTAAAAAAACAGAAAAAAGGATTTACGCAAGCAGCAGTAGTAAAGACAGCAAAGAAGATAAGCGTTTAAAATACAATGCTTCTTTTAACAATGGTGAGCAGGACTTATTAGCACCATTAGAATTAACATTTGCAAAAAAGATTATCCTAAAAGATAGCAGCACAATTAAACTAGTAGACACCAATTTTGTAAGCAAAGAAGAATTCACGCTTACCCTAGATAGCACCGCTACAAAATTAAGTATTGGCTACAATTGGCCAGCAGGTGAGCCATTCAAACTCTTGCTGCCAAAGGGTTCTGTAACAGATAGCCTTGGCAATACCACCGCAAAATCTGATACCTTATCCTTTTATACTAAAAAGGAAGTCGACTACGGACTTATCAAATTTAAGTTCCCTACTATAGATACAACACGTCATCCCGTTTTACAAATCATTGAAAGAAATGAAGTGATTGGTAGTTACCCTTTAACCAGCAATCAACTCATTATAAAAAGATATAAGCCGGGCAGTTACGAACTCAGGATACTTTTTGATACCAATAAAAATGGTATTTGGGATACGGGTTCATTTAAATTCAACAAAAAGCAGCCAGAAATTGTTATAGAGATTCCAAAGCCTATTTCTGTACGTAATAATTGGGATAACGAAATAACGGTGACTTGGTAAATAATTAATGTATGCAATTACCCTCTTCCTTACTTGAAAATGCAGTAGCACAATTTGCAAAGCTACCTGGTATTGGGAAAAAAACAGCCCTTCGTCTCGTTTTGCATTTATTAAAGCAAGACGCCCAAGACGTTATCATGTTTGGGGATACCATTACAAAAATGCGCAATGAAATCAAGTTTTGTCAACGCTGCTATAATATCAGTGATGGCAACATTTGTTCTATCTGTTCCAATAGCGCGCGCAACCAGCAAATTATATGTGTGGTTGAAAATATTAGAGATGTAATTGCCATAGAAAGCACGGGGCAGTTTAACGGTACCTATCATGTACTTGGCGGCATTATTTCACCCTTAGATGGAGTGGGGCCAGAGCAATTAAATATTGAGTCACTTATTACAAGAATTGAAAAAGAAAATACCGAGGAAATCGTTTTTGCCCTCAACCCTACTATTCAGGGAGATACCACCATTTATTATATTCAAAAAAAAATTGCACCACATGGGTGTAAGGTAACCACCATTGCAAGAGGTATTGCTTTTGGTGGCGAATTAGAATACGCAGATGAAATGACACTTGCTAGAAGTATTACCAACAGATTACCTATTGGTCAATATGTAAAATAAATTGTACAACATGAAAGCTTGGATCAAATTTACAATCGGGTTCATTGTAATTATGGTGATTGCTGGTGCAGGATTTGCATGGTGGGTATACCATAAACCACACCGTAACATAAACAATGAAATAGCGGTTAAAGTAGCAACCAATGCATTACTTGACGCTTTCAAAAAAAATGAAAAAAAGGCAAGTGCCAATTACACCGATAAAGTGTTAGAACTCTCCGGCATTGTACAAGAAGCCTCTAAAAATGAAGCTGGCAATTGGGTGGTAAATATTGAAAATGACGCGCATACAGGTAGTATTACCGTTGCATTTAGCACTTTACAAGATGCGGTACAACCCTTTGATAGCATAGCTTACAAAGGAATTTGTGCGGGCTATTTTCCAGAAGATAATAATATCGTAATCAACGATGCGGTGCTACTATTTAAAGGTAAAACAGATACCACAAAAAGAGTTACAGCAAATGTTGA
>JBMSJE010000099.1:0-5016 GCA_049418605.1 Sediminibacterium sp.
CAGGTGTTTGGATGTTTGATGAAAATAAACTCAATCAATTTAGAACCACCGACGGAATTAAAGTAGCAACTGGCTTACGAAGCCTGGTTGCCATGACATGGAATACTCAGGATAACACTTTGTATTGTGTAGGCCACGGCAGAGATGGTCTTTCTAGTAGCTGGCCTCAATTTTACAACGAATGGCAGAGCGCTGTTTTACCATCCGAAGCTTTTTATAAATTAAAGCCGGGTGCCAATGCAGGTTGGCCTTATTATTACTTTGATCAAATAAAGGGTAAGGTAATGGTGAACCCTGAGTATGGTGGTGATGGCATACTCGAAAACACAGATAAAAGTATTGAAACACCCATTGTAGGTTTTCCGGGACACTATGCACCCAATGATTTACTTTTTTATACAGGCGATCAGTTCCCTGCGCGTTATAAAAATGGCGCTTTTATTGCCTTTCACGGATCTACCATTCGTGCCCCATATCCGCAGGCAGGTTATATTGTAGCATTTGTTCCATTTGTAAATGGCAAGCCTCAAAAGTGGGAAGTTTTTGCCGATGGTTTTACTGGAAAAGATACACTTGTAAATACCAGTGATAGTAAGCACCGCCCAATGGGACTTGCGCAAGGGCCCGACGGTTCATTGTATATTTCAGATTCTAAAAAAGGGAAGATTTGGAAGATTCAATACAAAGGAAATAAAGAAAGTTTTTCTGAAAAAAATCTAGCGCAAATGAAAGCTAGAGAAAACAGGACTTATGTAAAAAATCCGGACATCGTAAAAGATAATTTAGAAAAAGACAAAGTAGTATTAGGTGGCGAAAAACTCTATCAAATAAACTGTCGTGTTTGTCATCAAAAAAATGGACAAGGTGATGGTATTAGGTTTCCATCCATTGCAAAAACCGATTGGGTAAATGGCAATAAAGATACCCTCATTGGCGTATTATTAAAAGGACTTGAAGGACCTATAAAAATTAATGGTCAACCGTTTCATGGAGCCATGCCTAAATTTTCACAACTACCGGATAGAGATATTGCAAGTATACTTACCTATATCAGACAAAATTTTGGCAATAACGCAGACTCTATATCAAAAACCTCTGTAACGATTGTACGCCAACGACTTAGGCTCTTAAAACGAAAAGAAATGCAGCTACAAAAAGAGGCCGAAGCCAAACTAAATGCAGCTACTACTTTACGTAAATAGGATTTGCCAAACCGTTTAAATCGTACACCACTTTACCGCCTTTGATGGTAAGTTCGCATTCAAATTTTTCGGTGCCATTTACTTTGTAGCCTGTTTTGTCGTAGAAACCAAAGTTTCCTTTTCTGATATTTAATATAGCGATATCGGCTTCTGCACCTTCTGATAAATGACCAAGGTTGGTTCTATTAATAACCTGTGCGGGCTTCCATGTACTAGCTTTAATCACTTCAAAAAGAGGCATGCCTAAATTCATAAATTTAGACATCACACTTAATTGATCTTTCATAGAACTATTCATACTACCTGTATGCAAATCGGTACTAATAGTATTTGGAAACAATCCTGCTTTTATTGCAGGTATTGCTTGTGTGTAATTAAAACTCGCACCACCATAACCAACATCAAATATGATACCTCTTTTTTGAGCTTCTAATACAAAAGGTTTTAAGGTATTATTGGTGTCAACAATTTCTTCTCTAGCGCCATTTAATGCAGCATAGGTATGCGTATAAATATCACCTGGGCGAAGGTGTTTGAAAAATAATTCTTGAATTGATAAATTGGGTTGAGATCCACCAAAGTCAATGATAACAGGTAGTTCAGCGAGTTTGCCCGCTTCTACGGCGCGCGTTGTAGGTGTCCAATCGGCACCGTTAAAATGCGCCAATTTAAAGCCTACTACATAATCTTTGTACTGCTTAGCGGTATTTGCTGCAAGTTTTGGATTCATGTCTGCAATATCCTGCTCGTAATTACCACCGCGCATCCCCTCACCCACAATATTTAAAAAAGAGAGTACCCTTGTTTGAGAAATATCAATTACATTTTTTTTGAACGTCGAAAAATTTTTCCAACCAACACCACCACAATCTACCACCGTGGTAACACCTACTCTAAACGTATAACCATCCGGCATGAGTGCACTTAATCCATCACTTAAATAATGATCTGGCTGCGTGCCAGCAAAAACGTGCGCGTGCATATCAATAATACCAGGCACTACTTTTAATCCGGTAGCATCCACTACTTGCTTGGCCTCAGATGCAGGCAAGTTTTTACCTACCTTATATATTTTACCCGCCTTAATGGCAATGTCCATTACAGCATCAATACCGTTTTTAGGATCAATTACATGACCGCCCTTAACAAGTACATCAAAATTAGCAGGCGCCTGAGCTTTCAACTGAAGCGATAGGGCCACATACAAGGTAATAATGAGTAGGTTCTTATTCATACATTGAAAGTTTAATTGAGGATTGTATGTAATTTATAAAAAAACGAGGAAAGTGCATAAAATATAGGTGAATAGAAATCCTTTTTTGCCATTATTTGATTAATTTCTCATTCAAATTATAACCGATTGCCATGAACATGATTGCTACACTACTTGTTAGTAATATCCTCCATTTTTTTGCGCCAGATACTGCCCAGCACCAACTCATTGTGGGCTCCTATACTAAAAAGGGAAACCCCGGCATTGAAGTATATGCCGTTAACGCAGTTACCGGAAAGCCAAAGTTGTTGTATACAAAAGAAAATGCCAATGCTTCTTATTTGACATTAGCAAATAATGGAAAATCAATGTATGCTGTAACGGAAGGCGGTAAAGACGCTTCTTTTGTAAGTGCGTATCAATTAGATGCAAGTAATCAATTCCAAAAACTAAATCAAGAACCTATCAAAGGTGCAGCTCCTTGCTTTGTTGTATCTAGGCCCGAAAGTAAAACCGTGTACACAGCTAATTATACCTCTGGTAGTGTTAGTGTTTTTAAAACCTTAGATAATGGAGCACTACTACCAATAGCACAAGAAATAAATTATAGTGGATCTAGCATTCATAAAGCAAGACAAGAAGCTTCGCATGCACACAATGTTGTGCTAACACCAGATCATAACCAGTTATTGGTAACGGATTTAGGTGCCGATAAAATTTACATGCATAAAATTTATGCAGATGGTTTACTCGATGAAAAGTATACCAGTGTATCCATCACACCCGGCAATGGTCCAAGGCATTTTGTTTTTAACAATAGTGGCACACACGGTTATTTAATCAATGAATTATCGGGCACTGTTGATGTGTTTTCTTTTCGCGCTAATACACTAGAAAAAATACAAACCATTATAGCAGATACTGCAAAAACAACTGCTACAAAAGGTAGTGGCGATATTCATATTTCGCCAAGTGGTAAATGGCTTATAACCACCAACCGCGTTACGAGTGAGCAGTTAACAGTATTTAAAATTGAAACCGATGGCAAGCTTACCAAAATGTACCATCAGCCAGTAGCGCAAAGGCCGCGAAATTTTAGTTTTTCACCCAATGGAAACTTTGTTTTTGTAGCAAGTCAAACCGAAGATAAAGTGCAAATATTTTCTTTTGATGATATCACCGGAAAATTAACCAACACCAATCAGGACATGGTGGTAAGTGGCCCAGTTTGTTTGGTGTTTAGTAACGAAGCTATGGAGGTTAATCCCGAAGAACGCATCAAACAATTAAACATTCAATTAATTCCTGTTGTACCTCCTATTGCCAATTATGTAAAACAAGTGCAGGTAGGCAACCTGGTATATTTATCGGGCCATGGACCAGATAAACCAGGTGGTGGTCAAATGTTTGGTCACCTGGGTAAAGATGTAACCATCGAAGAAGGTCAACTAGCAGCAAGACTCACGGGCATTTCAATGATCTCTACTTTAAAAGCCTATATCGGTGATTTAAATAAAGTAAAACGCATTGTAAAAGTATTAGGCCTTGTAAACTCGGAGCCCAACTTTACACAACAACCACAAGTGATGAATGGATTTTCAAATTTAATGGTAGAAATTTTTGGAGAGAGAGGAAAGCATGCAAGATCTGCACTTGGTGTAGCCGCATTACCTAATAATATTTCTGTAGAAATAGAAATGATTGTAGAACTCAAATAAATATTACCATACATTTTTAAAACAAAATAAACCGCTATGAAAACAAACAACCGCCGCTCCATTTTCCGAAAAATGTTTGCAGGCCTGCTGGGTGTTACAGGCACAGCCATGGCTGCAAACGCTGCTAGTAATAACAGCGATGCAGCTCCACAAAAAGAAGTATTTAATGTACAGTACGATCAGGATGTTCCACTTTTTTCAGGTTCTACAAAATTTGGAGGAATGGTTTTTGTAGCAGGAAAAGGTGCGCACTTTGAAGGAGATATCAAAGCACACACCGACCATGTATTAAAAGAATTGGAAAAAGAACTCATTAAAGCTGGATCCTCTATGGAAAAAGTTTTAAAAGTTAATGTATACCTCGCCGATTTAAATGATTACAAACAAATGAACGAAGTATACAAAGGTCGCTTTGGGGCCAACCCGCCTGTAAGAACAACAGTAGCTACTTATGGTGGCGTACCGGGTAATTCACTTGTAGAAATGGATTGTATCGCAATTGCTAATTAATAAAAAACAAAAACTATGAAACGCAGAGACCTCATCAAATATATTTCAATTTCACCGCTTGCTGGTGGTGCTATTGCTAGTGGACTTGCCAATGCAGCACCAAGATCAACACCACTCGAAGTTGCTAAAAAGCGCGACTTATTTAGTGAACTAGGTGTGCGCACATTTATTAATGCAGCCGGTACTTATACCGCTATGACTGCAACGCTCATGCGCCCTGCAACAGTAGAAGCTATTAGACAAGCTTCGCATAAATTTTGCATGCTTGACGATTTACAAGATAAAGTGGGCGAAAGACTTGCTCAAATCACAAGAGCCGAAGCGGTTGTTGTAACAAGTGGTGCATTTGCTGCATTAACACTTGGTATGGCAG
>JBMSJE010000100.1:0-4979 GCA_049418605.1 Sediminibacterium sp.
AGGCGTAAATTATTGTTTTGGTTGTGGTTGGCGTTTACCGATAAATTGTATTTACCTCTCCAATCTTTAGAATAACTGATAGAAGAACTTAATTGGTTCTGAAAGTTTTGCATGGGATTGTTAAGCAGCAATCTATTAAACCTGGAGCTACCAAAATTTACATTGGCAGAAAAACTACTACCCGGTCTTGCCCTATTATCCCTACTGTGGCTCCAGTTGAGCATAAAGGA
The DNA here is from genome assembly GCA_049418605.1 of Sediminibacterium sp. GTDB lineage: Bacteria > Bacteroidota > Bacteroidia > Chitinophagales > Chitinophagaceae > Sediminibacterium. The sequence continues at coordinate 231 of JBMSJE010000100.1, forward strand.
TTTATTTTGGTTAAACTCATCTCCGGTGCCACCAAACCTATTTAAGCTCTTGGTATTTTGCAGTGTAAGGTTAAATCCACCCGTAAAGGCATAGCGCTTGATGTATTTTGAGTTTAAGTTCACATTCCATCCTCCGTAAGAATAGATATTGGCTCTTGTTGTAAAATCGAGATAATCATTAATGACTTTATAATAACCGAGACCTTCGAGGCCTAATCCAAAATCTTCAGAAGCTGTAAAAGCAGGTGCCAAAATTCCAGAATGTCTTCCTCTATTTAATGGGAAAATGCCAAATGGAATACCAACAGGCATGGGTACACCCTCAAATTCTGGAAATGTAGGACCAGAAATACCTAATTTATTATTGATGATTTTCATCCGGCCCGTTCTAAAGGCAAAGTGAGGGGTATCTAAATTACAGGTTGTAAAACGAGCTTTTCTAGCATAAACAACACTATCACTCATTTTTTTTAGGCTCAATGCATTCACAAAAATTTCCCCTTCCTGAAAAAAAGTATTTTTTGTCAAGCCCTTACCCGTTTCCATATTAAATGAAATGGTATCGCTAATGGATTTCATTTCACCTTGGATAAAAACGGGTTTACTATCTAATTTACCAGTAGAATCGGTACTTCCGTATGCTTTTACCAATTTAGACTGCTGGTTGTATCTTATGGTTGCAGCCTCAATTTTAAGATCTTGGTAATTGGTTTTGGCCTTGCCATATAGCAAAAACTCCCTGGTATCCACAATTAACACCCCCGAATCTGAGGCGTTATAGTCGATGGGGGCATCAATAGAGTCTTTGGACAATATGAGGGTATCGATGGTTTTGACAAGTGAATCTGTCTTTTTTGGAAGGGTATCTACCTTTTTTACAAGGGTATCGCTAAAAAAAGGGGCAGTTTGCCTTAAAAATGCCCTTGATTCCCACTGAAATGTTAATAAAAGCAAAACTATGCCCATAACAATAGGGGGAGCGGTTTTTACGTTAATTTTACGTCGTTTGCTTCTATTCACTAGGCAAAAATAGTGTATGAAAGGTGTAAAATGACTTATATCTAAAATCCTTTAACGAATTGATATGAAGATTAGAAGAATTGTTGTCATACTTAGTTCAATTTTAATGTCTATCCAGGCTTTTGCAATACCAAATCCAACACCTAGCAAAACGCCAGCACCGATTCAAAAACAAGCCCTCAAAAGAATCATCATAGATGCTGGACACGGTGGTTCAGACATTGGAGCGAGAGGCAGGTATTCTACCGAAAAAGATATTTCACTGGCTATTTCCTTAAAACTAGAAGCACAATTAAAACAAGCACTGCCGGATGTTGAAATATTAATGACCCGTAAAACCGACGTTTTTAATTCGGTCATCGAAAAGGCCGATATTGCCAACCGCTTAAAGGGTGATTTATTTATTTGTATCCACGTGAACTCGGCGGGATCAAGAACCATCAAAGAAGTGGTAGGTTATAAAACAATTTCTGTTAAGGGTAAAAAAGGGAAGAAAGTAAAAAAGAAAGTGCCACAATATAAAGTGACGCGTTTGCCAAGCACTGCGATAGGTACCGAAACTTTTATTTTTGGCGTTGACAAATCTGATGAACGCGTAGCTGCCGCTGGTGAAAGTGTAGATGAATACCTTGATAGTGTTTCATTAAAAATATTAGAAGCCCGCAAACAAACAGACGCCAACGACCCTACCAAACAAATGCTAGCTAGTATTATGGCACAGCAATACTTTCAGCGTAGCGCAAAATTAGCCTTAACCATTGAGGAGGAATTTCAAAAAGTGGGACGTGTTAGTAGACAAGCCCAACAGCGCAAAAAAGGCATTTGGGTATTACAAGCTGTTAGCATGCCAGCAGTACTTGTAGAAACTGGCTTTATATCAAACCCCGACGAAGAAGACTATCTTAATAGTGAGTTAGGTCAATTAGAAATATGTGATGTGATTACTAAATCGGTGCGTGTTTATAAAAAATCACTAGAGAATCAAATAGGCGTAGGCGGTCAATAAACCTTAATTTTGTTACATGAAGATTTCGAACGAATCAAAAGTTGGAGCCCTAACCGCTATTTCAATTACGGTTTTAATATTAGGCTTTAATTTTCTAAAGGGTAAAACATTATTTAAAACAGGTAATTACATTTTTGCCAAATACGAAGACACCAAAGGTCTCATGGTATCAAACCCTGTTTATGTAAATGGTTTTCAAGTAGGCAGTGTTATTGATATCGAAAACACCGACTTTAATTTGCATTCTATACTTGTAACAATCAAGTTAAATGAAAACTACAAAATTCCAACAAACTCGGTAGCTAGTATTAAAGACAATCCACTTGGCACGCCAAGCATTGTTATTAAACTAGGTAACAATACTAGTTTTTTAAACCCACAAGATACTATTGCTACAAGAAATGCAATTGGCCTTTTCGATGATGCTATGAACAAATTAGAGCCCGTTACCGATCAAATCAAAGTAACGGTTCAATCACTTGATAGTGTATTAAAAAATATCAACCGCATTTTTGATCCTAACACAAAAAATAATTTACAGGAAGCCATTGCCAATATCAATACAACAACTGCTAGTCTCATTGTATCGGCCGCTGCAATAGAACAAATGCTAGATAAACAATCAGGCGCCATCACAAGTTCTGTAAATAATATCAACAGTGTTACCAAAAATTTAGCGGACCACAACAAAGAAGTAGCTGCTACCCTTTCTAATCTAGAAAAAACAACCAATAAATTAGCCGCCGCAGATATCAATGGTACCATTGGTAATTTAAAAACGGCTATCGACAATTTAAATGTGCTTGTTAAGAAAGCAGCCAGCGACGAAGGAAGTTTAGGCAAACTCATCAACGACAAAACACTCTACAACAACCTAAATAATAGTTTAAAGAGTGCTAATACTTTAATTGATGATCTGCGCGTACACCCAAAAAGATATGTTCAGTTTTCTGTTTTTGGTAAAAAAGATAAAAGCGGTCCACTCCTAGCACCCATTATAGACACAGCTAGTTCCAACAAACAATAATGGCTGCTTTACTTAAACGATACTTTACAATTTGCTTTGTGCTGCTTGCCATATTTACGCATGCCCAACCCGGAAAGCCCAAAGAAATTGCCCAACCAAAAGACAGTATAAAGTCTAAGGTTATTACACAAGAAAACTTTTTATACATCTTAGCAGCAGATAAACAGTACCTACAAAAGTCCGATTCTAATCAACTCGTTTCCTATGCGGGTCATGTAAAAGTGCGACAAGGAAAAACACTTTTTTACGCAGACAGTGCTATTATTAATCCAGTAGCCAATACGCTAGAATCTTTTGGCAATGTGCATATCAATGACGCAGACAGCGTGCATATTTATGCGCAGTATTTGAGGTATATGGGTATCGAAAAAAAAGCGCTACTTACAAAAAAAGTAAGGTTAACAGATAAAAAAAGCACACTCACCACCGAAAACCTAACCTACGACGTTAACCTAAAACTAGGCACTTATTTGTATGGAGGCAAAGTGGTCAATAAAAAAACAACCCTTACTAGTACCGAAGGAAATTATTATGGGGATACCAAAGATATTTACTTCTATAAAAATGTATTACTCGTACAACCTGATGGCACGATTAAAACAGATAGCCTTCAATACAATACCACTACCGAAGTTTCTACTTTTATAAGTCCAACCATTATTAAAGATAAAAAAGGCCTTACCATTAAAACGCGTGAAGGTTTTTATGATATAAAAAAGAAAATCGCCAACTTATACAAGCGTTCGATTATTGAAGATTCAACGTTTAGCATTACCGCTGATGAAATTGCCATTGATAGCCTCAACGGACTCAGCGAATTTAGAGGTAACGCCGTATACAGAAGTAAAGTCAAAGAGCAAGGTTTTGATATGATTGCCAATAATATCAAAACCAACAATAAAAGGAGTACCATTATGGCAACGCAAATACCACTCCTTATTATTAAGCAAGGAAGCGATAGTGTTTTTATTACCGCAGACACTTTGTTTAGCGGACGCGTAATTGATTTACTAAAAATAAAAAAAGTACCAAACGTAAGGCCTGTTCCAGTAGATACAAGCAATAAAAAGCTGTTGCCAAAAGATACGATTAAGGTAACAGCAGCAAAACCATTACTTAAAAAGGGCAATTCAAAAACTGCAGTTGATAGCGTTAAACTAAATGCAGTGGCTACGCCACCCGTAGATAGTACTTTAAAGTATTTTGAAGCGTACAATCATGTAAAAATATTTTCCGACTCTTTGCAAGCGGTAGGTGATAGTTTGTTTTTTTCGGGTCAAGATTCGGTGTTTAGATTATTTGACAACCCTATCTTATGGGCACAAGAAAACCAAATTAGTGGGGACACTATTTATTTATTCTTAAAAAACAAAAAGCCCGAGCGCTTGTATGTTTTTGAAAATGCACTAAGCATTAGTAAAGTAGATAGCAGCAACTATTTTAACCAAGTGCGGGGCAATAGTATCAACGCCTTGTTTGATAGCACCGGACAAGTTCACTTTTTAACCGCCAGGGGTAGTTCTGAAAATATTTATTATGCACAAGACGATCAAAAGCGTTTTGTTGGCGTTAATAAAAATAGTGCTGATCTTATAGAAATTAGTTTTTTAGAGGGCAAACCCAAGCGTGTAAAATTTATCAATAACCTAGAAGGTAACCTCCTACCTATGCGTGGTAAAACCAATCATGATGAGTT
>JBMSJE010000101.1:0-4964 GCA_049418605.1 Sediminibacterium sp.
TAGGTTCTAACATCTGGTGTTCCTTCTACATATACTTGCGTACCTTTTTTTAGATACGGTGCGATACCTGTTCTATCTGTCCAATACGCACAATCAACCCAAGTGGTTTTATCTTTTTGATTGCCTTGTGCATCTTTATATCGTTCGGTGTGTGCTACTGTAAAGTTGATTACGTTTTTGCCATTTACATTGTTTAAAACGGCGTCCTTTCCTAAATTTCCAATCGCTAATAATTTTATCATGTCTATTGTGTTTTGGGTAAATATCGGTAAAATGGATAAAAGAGTGAAATTTCGCTTTTCGTAAGGTGTAAATCATGTGAAATACACGGATTTTAGGCATTTAGCCCCCGATTAGCTTAATTTTGCACCTGAAAAGCATTTCTATGAGCCGGAAAGGAAAAGTATTGGTTGCCATGAGTGGCGGTATTGATAGTACCGTTGCTGCACTTATGCTCCATAACGAAGGCTATGAAGTGATAGGCATTACCATGAAAACATGGGATTATGCAACCAGTGGTAGCACGAGCAGCAAAGAAACGGGCTGTTGCAATATTGATTCTTTTAATGATGCTAGACAGGCAGCTGTTCAAAATGGATTCCCGCATTTTATTTTAGATATCCGTGATGAGTTTGGTGATTTTGTGGTAGAAAATTTTGTGGAAGAATATTTAGCGGGTCGCACCCCTAACCCCTGCGTAATGTGTAACACGCATATTAAATGGCGTGCACTTTTAAAAAGAGCCAATGCCCTCGAATGCGATTTTATTGCAACGGGTCATTACGCATCTGTAAGACAGCATACCAACAATAGATATGTTATTAGTAAAGGCCTCGACGATACCAAAGACCAGAGTTATGTGCTTTGGGGACTTGATCAAGAATTACTATCTAGAACCATTATGCCGCTGGGTCAATACCATAAAAAAGACATCAGACAAATGGCGCATGATATGGGCTACCCCGAGCTTGCTAAAAAAAGTGAGAGCTACGAAATTTGTTTTGTGCCTGACAATGACTACCGTGGATTTTTAAAAAGAAATGTAGACGGCTTAGAAGAAAAAGTAAATGGTGGATGGTTTGTAGACCAACAAGGTAAAAGATTGGGCAAACACAAAGGCTATCCTTTTTATACCATTGGACAGCGCAAAGGACTTGAAATTGCACTAGGCAAACCCGCATACGTTACAGCCATTGACCCTAATACCAATACCGTTGTTTTAGGTACCGAAGCCGACCTGGATCAAAACGATATGGAAGTGCTTAAAATTAATTGGATGAAATATAATGGTATCGAAGACGGTACCGAAGCCATTACAAAAATCAGGTACAAAGACAGTGGTGCAACCAGCCATTTATTTAATACCGAAAACGGTATTCGCGCGCGTTTTTACGAGCCCGTAAAAAGTATTGCGCCCGGACAAAGTGCTGTTTTTTATGAAGGTAATGATGTAATTGGTGGCGGCATTATTCAGCGCGGCATTTTACTATAAGTGCTGCTCTAAACTTCCCGCAAAAAAGCCTTTACTTATTTTTTCTGAAACAGTGCTGCAAACATGGTATCTGCTTTCCCTTCATACCCCGTAAAAAGTTGTTGGTGCACGAGTTTAAATTCCGGAAAATTCGTTTCCATAAATTTTACTTGTCCTTCATTTTCTGCTGCAAACACCGAACAAGTGCTGTATAAAAAATATCCATTCACCGCTACATACGGGATCGTATTGGTGATAATAGTTTGTTGCAATTGTCTAAAATTATCGATAGAAGCCTCGTCAAAAAAAGCGAGATGCTCCGGGGTTCTCCCCCATGTGCCGCTTCCTGTACAAGGTGCATCACAAATTATTAAATCTGCTAGTTTAGCAAAATTACTAAGGTCATGCACGCTGGTTAAATCCACTGCAAATGATTGGTAACCGCTCATTCCTGCCGCTGCAAAACGTGTTTGCAAATTGCGCAAAATAGAAGCGCGCATATCAGAAGCCGTTAATTTGATTTGTCCAAAAGTATCAACCGCTAAAATAGATTTACCGCCACTTGCTGCGCAAGAGTCCCAAATTCTTTTTTTAGAATCCGCAAAAGCAGTCGCAAGCGCATACATACCCGCAATTTGTTGCGAACTGTAATCTTGAATCACCGCTTCTTTATTAATGAGTAGCACTTCATCTAATTTAGTACCACTAGGAAGCCTGTAACAAGTGTCCGTTATTTTTTCAAAAGTAATTTGCGCCTTATTTAATTTACCCAAAACAGCAGCCTCCTGTTTTGGCCTGATACGAATAAATAAATCTGGTTGGGTGAGGTGGCTCCTGTTAAAAGCAGGGGCATCCACACTAGAAGACAAATGCGCCGCAAAAGCAAAAATGCTTTCAAGGTTGTATCCTGGATATACCTCCTTAATAAAATCAAGTTTTTGTTCTAATGAACCCCAGGCTGCAAGCCAACTTGGCTCAAATAAAAGCGCCCAGTTACCCGGCTTTGCTTCACATAAAAAAATAGCGAGTTGTAAGCCTTTATCTGTGTCAAATTCTTTGATACTTGCACCGAGCCTGTAATAGGTATAGCATACATGCGCAATGGTTCTACGATCTGTAGAACCATGCTTTTTGTGTGCAGCAAAATATTGTTTGAGATGGTGCACAAGTGGTGCACCTCCTTTGTAAGCATTGATAATAGTAAGCGCCGAATTAAAATAAGACTGGTAACGCACTTAGAGTTCTAGTAATGTTTTTACCGGATCCTTACCCATCAGTAGTAATTCTGGATTTTCTAAAAGCTCTTTTACGCGTACTAAAAATCCAACACTCTCACGACCATCAATAATGCGGTGATCGTAACTAAGTGCTAAATACATCATAGGTCTAATAACCACTTGGCCATTAATAGCCATTGGACGGTCTTGAATTTTATGCATACCTAAAATAGCACTCTGTGGAATATTAATAATAGGCGTGCTCATTAAGCTACCAAACACACCACCATTGGTGATGGTAAAAGTACCACCTTGTAAATCGTCGGCAGTTAGTTTGCTATCACGTGCTTTTCCCGCAAGCATCACCACTGTTTTTTCTACATCTGCCATGCTCATGCTTTCTACATTACGCATAACAGGAACCGTTAAACCTCTTGGTGTACTTACTGCAATGCTAATGTCTGCATAATCGTGATAAATAATTTGATCCCCATCAATGTATGCATTTACAGAAGGCCACTCGCCTAGCGCGGTAGAACATGCTTTTGCAAAGAAGCTCATGAAGCCTAAATTAACACCATGGCTTTCTTTAAATTTATCTTTGTACTGCTTTCTTACATCCATAATACGCGTCATGTCTACTTCATTAAAAGTAGTAAGCATGGCCGTTGTATTTTTAGATTCCACCAGTCTACGACTAATGGTTTTACGCAGTGCACTCATTTTTTCTTGACGTACATTTCTGGTATTAAGCTCCGTACCGGCAAATGCTTTTTTGCCCGGATGAGAAAGTGCTTCTAATACGTCTTGCTTTAATATTTTTCCGCCAGTACCTGTTGCAGTAATAGCTGTTGGGTCTACTTTTTTATCAGCAATGATAGCAGATGCTACCGGTGTTGCTTTTACATCGTTAGGGATCGCAGCCACAGGTGCTTCCGATTTCGGAGCAGCTGGCGCCGGCGCAGCCGGAACAGCGGCTGCGGCAGGCCTTTCGGCAGTTTCATCAATTTTGGCAAGCACATCACCAATAAGTAAGGTGTCGCCTTCTTTACCAAGTGTGGTAAGTACACCTGCTTGCTCAGCATTTACTTCAAAAGTTGCTTTTTCACTTTCAAACTCTGCAATTACTTCGTCTCTTTCTACGTAGTCACCATCTTTTTTTGTCCACTTTAACAAAGTAACTTCTGAGATAGATTCTCCTATTGCTGGAACTTTTATTTCAATCATAAAATGATATTTCTAAGTATTCTAAATCTTAATTAAATATTAAATGCTGTTTCAATCACTTCTAACTGTTCTGCTGCATGCACTTTTGCATAACCGGTTGCAGTAGATGCGCTTGCACTTCTGCTAATTACACCAAAATTAATGTTATGTAAATTCATTTTTAAGAAGCTAGCCGCACCCATGTTTTGCGGTTCTTCTTGCACCCAAAACCAAGTAGCCTTGCTGTATTTTTTATGCAGCGCGTTTAATTGATCTTGTGCTAGTGGATATATTTGCTCAAGTCGAACTATTGCAATGTCTTGTCTATTTTCTTTTGCTTGCTTTTCTGCTAGTTCAAAATAAATTTTACCGGTGCAAAACAATACTTTTTTAACAGCAGATGCATCTTGTACAAATTCGTCGTCAATAGTTTCTTTAAATCCACCTTGCGTAAACGCTTCTACTTTACTATACGTACCAGGGTTACGTAAGTTTGCTTTTGGAGAAAAATTAATCATTGGCTTTCTGAAATTCCAAGTAAGCTGTCTGCGTAAAGCATGGAATAAATTAGCCGCAGAAGTAATATTGGTAACCACAATGTTTAATTCGGCAGCCATTTGTAAGAAGCGTTCTAAACGTGCACTACTATGCTCTGGACCTTGCCCTTCGTAACCATGCGGCAATAACATAACAAGTCCATTTTGGCGTTGCCATTTTTGCTCTCCAGCCACAATAAACTGATCAATCATGGTTTGCGCACCATTACAAAAATCACCAAACTGTGCTTCCCAAATAACAAGTGCATTTGGATTTGCCATGGCATAACCATACTCAAAACCTAGCACACCATATTCGCTCAACAATGAATTATAAATTCTAAATTTTTCTTGACCTTCCGTAAAATGATTAAGCCTGTTATGACCTTTATTTGTTTGTTCATCTCTAATCACTGCGTGACGGTGGCTAAATGTACCACGCTGCACGTCCTGACCACTCAAACGAACAATATTACCATCAATAAGTAGTGAGCCATATGCCATTAACTCGGCAGTTGCCCAATCTACTTTTTG
>JBMSJE010000102.1:0-4859 GCA_049418605.1 Sediminibacterium sp.
GTAAAGTAAGCTGGCAAATTGACCGTAACGTAAATACGACCAACGTATGTTTAGCAAATTGTAAATTTTGTAATTTTTATAGAATACCTGGTCATGCCGATGCATACATTACCGACATGCCTACCTACCGTAAAAAAATTGAAGAGACACTAGCCTATGGTGGCGATCAATTGTTGTTACAAGGTGGACACCACCCAGATTTAGGACTCGATTTTTATACCAAAACATTTAGACAACTTAAACAGGAATATCCAACGCTTAAACTTCACGCACTTGGACCCCCAGAAGTAGCACATATTTGTAAGCTCGAAAAAATGAGTCACCACGATGTGCTAAAAGCCTTACAGGAAGCGGGTTTAGACTCACTACCAGGTGCAGGTGCCGAAATTTTAGTAGACCGTGTAAGACGTTTGATTTCAAAAGGAAAATGTGGTGCAGACGAATGGCTTACTATCATGCACGAAGCGCATAAATTAAATATTACCACCAGTGCCACTATGATGTTTGGTCATGTAGAAACACTGGAAGAAAGGTTTATTCACTTAACGCGTATCCGCGAAATTCAAAGTATGAAACCGGAACATGCGAAAGGATTTTTAGCATTTATCCCATGGACTTTCCAAGACGTTGATACACTTCTTACACGCATAAGAGGGGTACATAATTTAACCACCACCGACGAGTATATACGAATGATTGCCATTAGCCGTATCATGCTACCCAATGTCAAAAACATTCAGGCCAGCTGGCTTACGGTGGGTAAACAAACTGCCCAGGTATGCTTACATAGTGGCGCCAATGATTTTGGTTCTATCATGATTGAAGAAAATGTAGTGAGTGCAGCAGGTGCACCCCACCGTTTTACCTATAAAACCATGCAGGATGCTATAAGAGAGGCCGGTTTTGAGCCTCAATTAAGAAATCAGCAGTACGAATGGCGCGAAATACCGGCAGCTATTAAGGAGCAAGTGATTGATTATTAATTTTTTGAGCTAGCCTGTAACTTTTTATAGCCGGGATCGTTATACCCACAGAAAAGACCAAGACAACTGTGTTTTAGCTATGACGGAGAAAGACTACAACGAATCTGTGCTGCTATATGCCGATAATGTGTACCGCTTTATCGTAAAAAATCTTCGCCACACAGAAGACGCAGAGGATATTGTACAATCAGCCTTCGAAAAACTCTGGATACACAAAGACAGCGTTGAAACTGCAAAAGCAAAATCTTATTTGTTTACGGTAGCCTATCACTTACTCATAGACCATACCCGAAAAGCAAAACGCATATCGTTACAAGAGAGTTTTGAAAACGATACACAAACAGCCTATCAAGAAAACAAAGATTTAAAAAAAGTATTGCACGACGCACTCGCTACACTTAGCGAAACGCAGCGCAGTTTGGTTTTATTAAAAGATAACGAAGGATATAGCTACGAGGAAATTGGAGAAATCACAAAGCTCACCATAGATCAGGTGCGTGTGTATTTGCACAGGGCCCGCTTAAAGCTTAGAAATTATTTAATCAGTCCGCAGCAAGTGTTATAAAATATATGCAAAACATAAGTCTACATAATTACCAAGATTTTTTACTTCGTTACATAGACGAAGAATTAGATCTGCGTGAAACAGAGGCCCTGCTTGCATTTTTAGCGTTACATCCAGAAGTGCAACAAGAATTGGAATCGCTACAATCAACTAAATTAGATATTGAGATAATGACCTGCCCTAATAAAGCAGTACTCTATAAAAATATGTTTCCGGTTATTATAGCGCCAGAAACAATCGTATACCCGCACAAACAAAAATTATTTAAAAAAGAAAAAGAAAAGGCGCCGGTAGTTTTATTAAAGTGGTGGGCAGTAGGTGCTGCGGCTGTATTTATATTGATGGTGGTTCGCTTTGGTATGCTAGTTCAAAAAACATCATCTATAACATCTAAAAATAGTATTTCTAAAAATAAAGTTTCGAAAGCATTTCCAATTTCGAATATTAAAAATAATGCAACAAGAAATAATTCAACTTTAAATAATTCGGTTGCAAATACTGGTTCTTGGACGGCAACAAAAATTGTTGCCGATAAAAATAATAATACTTCAAATGCTATGGAGTATGCTGCTGCGCAAAACATAGAACATCAATCTATACCAACTGTATCTTCCATTACAACCCGTGAAACAGCACAAACCACGCCAAGTTATCATGGTGATATTATAGATGTAAAACCTACTATTATTGCCGAAATAACGGTGCCAACATTTGCAGGCAACGACGAAACAATAGAAACATATGAAACCATTGACACAGAAGCCGCTAGCAGTAATAGAACGGTTATGGTTGGTGCTTTTGAAATCGATAAAGATAAATTTAGAGGCCTGTTTAGAAAAGTAAATGCGATTATTAAAAACAAAGAAAACAACAAAAATGAAAAATAAAGTACTCACTGCACTATTCACCATTGGAACATTATTTGCTGGGGCCCAAACAGATAGTAGCTATACAAAAACGGATAGTATTCTTGTAAAACCTGATACCATTAAAGTGGGTAATTTTTTTATTGTAAAAAAGAGTGCCGAAAATGGTAAAGTTATTTTAAATGCACGTAATCAAGCAGGCACTATTCAAATTGGAAATGTTGCCATTAAAGCCAACGACCTAGACAGTAACCCTGTTATTAAAATTGAAAGAAAAAAACCGGCGCCTAAAAAAGTAAGCACCAACTGGTGGATTTTTGATCTTGGATTTGCAGGTAATAGGGATGAAACCAACTATGCAACTGCTGTTGTTAATAACAATTACCTCAGAACCTTTGGTGCTGCTAATGGCGCGCCCAATAAACAAACATTTAATTTAAACAATGGTAAAACCACGAATGTAAACCTCTGGTTTTTCATGCAAAAAGTAAGTATTGTTAAGCAAGCAATGTTTTTAAAATATGGTATGGGTATGGAAATGTATAATTTCAGATACGACTCACGCGTCTCTTACAGAAAAGAAAGTTTCCCTTATCTATACAACGATTCAATTTCGTTTTCTAAAAATAAATTATTTGCCGGCTATTTAAGTGTACCATTGATGTTACACGTTAACACAACGCCTGGCAACAAAAAAGGATTTAGTTTTAGTGCTGGGGTGAGTGCGGGCTACCTAGTGGGTAGTAGGGTTAAACAAAAAAGTGCGGAGCGTGGCAAACAAAAATACAAGGGTGATTTTGACCTATCTCCTTTTAGAACTGCTCTTGTTGGCGAACTAGGTATAGGACCTGTTAAGCTTTATGGCTCATACAGTTTAAATACTTTACACCAATCTTATACCAGATTAGAGCAGTATCCTTTTGCAGTAGGTATTAGGTTTAGTAACTGGTAATACTACATCATTAAGAAGCGACCAACGGTCATATACCATTTACTCTTTTCATTTTTACAAAGGCTCTGATGTCCGCTTTGTACATATTTAATGAGTTCTTTTTGATGGCTTGCTAAGTTTTTAAAGATATTATGGGTTTCTGATTCCGTTACACGCGGATCCGAAACACCCCACTGCAATAAGACCGGACAGTTAATAGCAGCAGCGTCTTTTTGCGGTTGGTAATTAAAAGCCCAAGCGCCTAGTTCTACACCACCCCAAAATGTAAGGAGTGTGCTTAATGGCTCTGCTGGAAGTCCCATGGTGCGCATACGCCCTGCAACGGCGTCTTGTAAGGTTGCAAAAGGCATTTCTAAAATTACTTTTGAAGGTTTAAGGCCAAATTCTGAAACGGCTTTTGTAATGGTAGCAGCGCCCATAGAAATACCATAGAGCACAATATTTTTTTCCTTTGTTGCCTGCACATAATCATACACAGCTTTTACATCACGTGCTTCATACATGCCAATAGAAGTAGTAGATCCTTCACTATTGCCATGTGCTCTAAAATCTGTTACCATAATATGATAACCCATTTCATGAAACGCCGTAGCTTCTGCAATAATACCACTCTTGCTACTACCATGTCCGTGAAACATAAGTATGGTGCCGCGTGGAATTTTCCCATTTGTAGTATCTGCTGCTGCATACCAACTTTCTAAACGAACGCTATCCTGTGTGGTAAGAAAAACAGTATCGTGTGCAACTAAAAAAGAATCTACTACTTTGCTTTTTGGATATTGTACACCAAAAAAAATAGCACTGGCTTTTTCTGAGCCAGACATTTCTGATGGCTTTTTTGGCTTTGGCGCACCCGCATAAAAATGGGTAAACTTGTAAGCCTGAAACGCTGCAATAATATTGATAAAAATAAATACAGCTAATACGGTGTAGCCAATTCTTTTAGCCCATTTAGTAAGCATAGTAAGTTGTTTAAATTGTGACAGCGCCAAAATAAGGTTGTAAAGCAGCCGGTATAGCAATACCCGCAGCAGTTTGGTGGTTTTCTAATAAGCAAGCTAATATGCGTGGAAGCGCTAATGAACTTCCATTTAATGAATGTGCAAATTGCATTTTACCATTTTCATCTTTGAACCTACATTTTAAACGGTTGGTTTGGTAAGTTTCAAAATTAGAAACACTACTTACTTCTAACCAGCGTTCTTGTGCAGCACTATACACTTCAAAATCATAGGTAATGGCACTTGCAAAACCCATATCTCCACCACAGAGTCTTAAAATGCGGTAAGGTAATTCTAAAGAGGCCACTAGTTTTTCTACGTGTGCTACCATCTCATCGAGCACCGTATAGCTTGTACTAGGTTCAACAATTTGTATGATTTCAACTTTTTCAAATTGATGCAAACGGTTAAGTCCACGTACATCTTTTCCGTAGCTTCCTGCTTCTCTTCTAAAACATGGAGAATACGCAGTCATTTTAATCGGAAATTCTT
>JBMSJE010000103.1:0-4789 GCA_049418605.1 Sediminibacterium sp.
TGTACCTAAAAATAAACTGAGTCCAATATTGCGTTTTGGATTTTTAATTTCTCCTGCAATAAATGTTACGTTATTCCAAGCGTCACTACTAAAAATAGAACCTACCATACTTGCAGCGATAGCGCCAAAAATGGCGAGGCCAAGAACTGGTGTGGTACTATTATCGGCAGCAATCGATTTCATAGTCCATGCATCCTGCCAATTGGCATTCCAAATTTCTGATTTAGCAGCTAGTAAAAAACCAAAGCCTATTAGTCCAAAAAGTGAAACGAGTTTGGTTACTGTAAAAGTGGTTTGAATGAGTTTTCCACCCTGAACCCCTTTGGTATTAATATAGGTTAATAAAACAATAATGGCAATGGAAACAAGTTGTGCCGGATAAATTTTTAGTACCCCTGCTTGAAAAATAATATTGGCATCCGTCATTTCTAGTGCCGGAAAAAAGTAACCCGCAAATTTGCTAAACGCAACCCCCACTGCTGCAATAGTTCCGGTTTGAATCACCGAAAAAAAGCTCCAGCCATATAAAAAACCAAGGAGTGGATTGTAAGACTCTTTTAAGTACACATACTGCCCCCCTGCTTTTGGGAACATGGCACTTAACTCACCATAACTTAAAGCCGCAGTAAGGGTCATAAAGCCGGTTATAAGCCATACAACAACCAACCAGCCTGCCGAACCCACATTTCGGGTAATATCGGCACTTACAATAAATATTCCTGAACCAATCATGCTACCCGCAACAATCATGGTGGCATCAAGTAAACCCAGTGATGGTTTGAACGTAGGTGTAGTTGTACTCATAAAAAAAGTTCTGTTGGTTAAAACAGAACTTCAAGATAATAAAAAAAATAAGAAATTAGGCCCCTATTTTTTTGCTTTATACAATTCATTTAAACCTTTTACAAGATCGGATGTGATATCGTAAGCCGTGTCTTTGTAATACATAGAAAGCATATCTGAATTGTTGCCTAAAATAAAAGCGTAGCCTTTAACTTTATTGTATTCGGCTAAATAATCCGTAATTTTTTTCTTTACGTCTTGTAACTTTTTCAGGCTCTCATCCTGCATTTCATTATTCATCATTTGCTCCTTGCTCTTGAATGTCTTGTCCATTTGTTGGAGCTCTTGCTGTCTAGCATTTACTTCTGCTTCTGACATACGCTGACCATTTTTTTGCAACTCTTGGTATTTTGACGCAAACACTTCTTTTAATTGATTGAGCTCGTTGTTATTTTGCTGCGCTTTTGCTTGAATTGAATTACTTACTTCTTTGTAGTAATTAAATTGAGATTCAACTGAATCAATTTCGAAATAAGCGATTCTAAAATCACCAGCTGCTACTGCTTTTGAGCCTGTTGCTACCGAAGACTTACTACCACTAAATTGAAAATAAAATAAAATTGCAACAGCGATTCCTAAAACAACATTTAAAATGGTATTGATATTTTTCATGTTACGAATTTAGAGTTTTTAGTTATTAAATGTAAAAGTAGGAAGTGTTGGCTTCCTACTTTTACAAATTTATTAAGATTATTAATTATTATTCTTCCTCATCAAAGCTCATTGCTTCTCTGGTGGTAGCTAATACTTCATATTCTTCTTTGCTTCCTACAATCATGTTCTCGAACTCTTTTTGTCCGGTACCAGCAGGAATCAAATGACCTGTGATTACGTTTTCTTTAAGTCCTAACATCAAGTCTTTTTTACCTTGTATTGCCGCTTGGCTTAATACTTTCGTTGTTTCTTGGAACGAAGCAGCTGAAATCCAGCTTCTTACACCAAGAGACGCCTTGGTAATACCCAGTAAAACAGGGGTAGCAGTTGCAGGTTTTGCATCACGCACTTCTACTAGCTTTCTGTCTGAACGGCGTAGAATTGAATTTTCTTCGCGTAGTTCTCTTAATGTTATGATTTGACCAGCTTTGTACGTTGTACTTTCACCAGCTTCAGTAACTACTTTTTTATCATAGATACGGTCATTTTCTTCAATAAAGTCAAATCTATCTTCTAGATCCTCCTCTAAGAATTTAGTATCACCAGCATCTACAATTTCTACCTTCTTCATCATCTGACGTACAATCACTTCTACGTGCTTGTCATTGATTTTCACACCTTGTAAACGGTATACCTCTTGGATTTCATTTACAACGTATTCTTGCACCGCAAATGGTCCTTTAATAGCAAGGATAGCAGCTGGTGCGAATTGTCCATCAGACATTGGCGTACCCGCTTTTACGAAGTCACCATCTTGAACTAGGATTTGACGTGTAAGCGGTACTAGGTACTTCTTAATCATGCCATCTTTAGATTCAACAATGATTTCCCTGTTACCACGTTTAACACTACCAAATGCAACAACACCATCGATTTCACAAACAATCGCAGGGTTACCTGGATTACGTGCTTCAAATAATTCAGTTACACGTGGAAGACCTCCCGTGATATCGCGAAGCTTACCTAAAATACGAGGGATTTTAACCATCACAAAACCAGCTTTAACTTCGTCGCCTTCTTCTACCGCGATGTGAGATCCAACTGGTAAGTTGTAATGCTTATTATCCTTTCCTTCAACGATAATGGTAGGTATTTTAGTTTTATCTTTTGTTTCAATAACCACTTTTTCACGGTGACCAGTTTGCTCATCGGCCTCATCACGGTAAGTAATACCTTCGAGAACGTTGTCAAATTTGATCTTACCGTTTTGCTCAGAAACGATAACGTTGTTAAATGGATCCCAAGTACAAATCACATCACCTTTTTTAACTTCTTGGCCATCTTTTACATTTAAAGTAGCACCATAAGGAACGTTATTGGTGATCATGAGACGGTCGTTTTTAACATCCGTTATTCTAACCTCACCAGTACGTCCAATAACAATTTTAGCTTTCTTGCCTTCATTGTTAACGGTTTCTACTGTACGTAACCCATCAAACTGAATGGTACCATCAAACTTAGCTACGAGTGTAGATTCGATAGAAGCAGAACCTGCCACACCACCTACGTGGAACGTACGAAGTGTAAGCTGTGTACCTGGTTCACCAATTGATTGCGCTGCAATAATACCAACTGCATCACCACGTTGAGCGAGGTAACCAGTTGCTAAGTTTTTACCATAACATTTTACGCAAACACCACGCTTACTTTCGCAAGTAAGTACAGAACGAATTTCTACTGATTCGATACCTGCTTCATCAATTTCTTTTGCAACATCAGATGAAATTTCTTCACCAGCATTGATAATTAATTGTTCTGTTACAGGATGGTAAACATTATGTAATGAAGTACGACCTTCAATTCTATCTGACAATTGTTCGATAACATCTTCATTGTCTTTTAATGCAGATGTCGCAATACCACGTAAAGTACCACAATCATCATCCGCAATAACAACGTCTTGAGAAACGTCAACTAGACGGCGTGTTAAGTAACCCGCATCGGCTGTTTTTAACGCCGTATCCGCAAGACCCTTACGCGCACCGTGCGTAGAGATAAAGTAATCTAATACGTTAAGACCGCTCTTAAAGTTTGAAAGGATTGGGTTTTCAATTACCTCAGAGCCTGCGCTACCACTCTTACGTGGCTTAGCCATTAGACCTCTAATACCTACTAGCTGCTTAACCTGTGTTTTACTACCACGAGCACCAGAATCAAGCATCATGTAAACAGAGTTAAAGCCTTGCTTATCTGTTTGCATTTCATGCATTAATGTTTCAGTGATTCTCGTATCTACACGACCCCAGATATCAATAACTTGGTTGTAACGCTCGTTATTGGTAATAAGACCCATGTTGTAGTTTTCCCAAACTTCATCTACTTCTGCTTTAGCATTATCAAGTAACTCACCTCTTTGATCAGGAACGATCAAGTCGTTTACGTTAAATGATAAACCACCACGGAATGCCATTCTAAATCCTAATGTTTTAATGTCATCTAAGAATTTAGCGGTTGTAGGTACGTTTGTAATTTTAATGATATCACCAATAATATCTCTTAGAGATTTTTTGGTTAATAGTGCATTGATATAACCTACTGGTGCAGGTACGTGTTGGTTGAATAACACACGACCAACCGTTGTATCAATTAATTTTTTAACAATCACACCACCTTCACGAACATTGGTTTTTACTTTGATGTTTGCGTGTAAATCTACACGGTTCTCATTGTACGCAATGATCACTTCATCCATGCTGTAGAAAGCCATACCCTGTCCTTTTACGGTTTCAGTTTCGGTGGTTTTCTTACCCTTGGTAATGTAGTATAAACCAAGTACCATGTCCTGAGAAGGAAGGGTGATTGGCGTACCATTTTGTGGGTTTAGGATGTTGTGCGAAGAAAGCATTAATAACTGTGCTTCAAGTACCGCTGCACTGCTAAGTGGAACGTGTACCGCCATTTGGTCACCATCGAAATCCGCGTTAAACGAAGACGTTACGAGTGGGTGTAATTGAATGGCTTTACCTTCTACCAACTTAGGTTGGAATGCTTGAATAGACAAGCGGTGAAGTGTTGGTGCACGGTTTAATAAAACCGGATGACCTTTTAAAATATTTTCTAAGATATCCCAAATCACAGCTTCTTTTTTATCTACTAATTTTTTAGCAGACTTCACTGTTTTTACAATACCTCTTTCAATTAATTTACGAATAACAAATGGCTTAAATAATTCGGCAGCCATATCTTTTGGTAATCCGCACTCGTGCATTTTTAACTCAGGTCCTACAACGATTACAGAACGACCAGAATAATCCACACGCTTACCTAATAAGTTTTGACGGAAACGACCTTG
>JBMSJE010000104.1:0-4721 GCA_049418605.1 Sediminibacterium sp.
GTGCCGTTAAAATCATCTAAGAATTTATCACAAACACTTTTAGATTCTGACCAAAAACCAGCGTTGAAAGCGGGTTGGCCACAACAGGTTTGATTGGGATTGTATGTAACCGTACAGCCTACCTTCTCCAACACTTTTACCATGTTAAACGCTACCTGAGGGTAGAGCTGATCAATGAAGCAAGGAATAAATAACTGTACGTTCATTTATTTATTTTTCACTACCTAAACGGTAGATGTATTTGTCTGCTAAAAAGCCTTTGTCCGTTGTAGGATATTTTTCTTTAATTTCTTTGTATAGTGCTAATGCGGCTTCATTTTTTCCAGTAGTTTCAGAAAGAAGGGCAGCTCTAAATAAATATTCAGAGGCGTTGCTTTCGTCTTCAGAAAAGCTTGCTGCTGCTTTTTTATAATAATCAATCGCATCGTCTTTTTTGTTAAGCTCAGCACTCGCATCACCAAGAGCACCAATGGCTAACATTTGAATTTGCTTTGCGTCTGTAGAAAAATCTTTTAGGTATTTGATAGCGTTATTAAAATCACCAAGTTTTAAGTAGCTAATACCGGCGTAATAAGCAGCAATGTTGGCCGCTTTTGTACCACTGTAATTGTTGATAATATAAAGTACCCCTTTATTAATACCATCGCCATTTAAAACTAAGTTAGAAGAATCCATAGCAAAATATTCCTGCGCCTTAAATATCGCTTCTGATGCTTTTTCTTCTTTTGGCTTAATAATAAATTCTTGATAACCAAACCAAGCGCCAACAACAACTAATACAATTGCAGCAGCAGTAGCAAGCTTCTTGCCGCTTTTGTTCCAAAAGGCAGCTAAGCCTGAAAGGTCTTCATTGTTTATATTTTTTACTTCGTTTTCTGACATGGTATTTATTTTCTAGTGATTTTTTAATGTTTGTTAGTCTACAATGAACGGATAATTTTCGTCTAGGTACACATCTTTTAATACTTCGCTATCATCTGGCCATGGGCTTTCTTCGGCAAATTTTACACTATGCTCTACAATGGCATCAATTTTTTGATCAATAGCTTGTAAATCTGCTTCTGTGCTGTATCCATTTTCTAAAATAGTTTCACGCACTTTGATGATTGGGTCTTGATTTTTGTAATCTTCAACCTCTTCTTTGGTTCTATATTTTTGCGGATCTGATACAGAGTGACCTTTGTATCTGTATGTTTTCATTTCTAGTAAAGTTGGACCTTCACCATCTCTACCTCTTTTTACTGCTCTTGCTACACCTTCGTGCACAAGTTCAGGAATCATACCATCAATAACATCGGCAGGCATATCGTATGCATCTGCTAATTTATAAATATCTGTTACATTACTCGTACGCTCAATCGAAGTACCCATGGCGTAATTATTGTTTTCACAAATAAATACTACAGGTAATTTCCAAAGCATCGCAAGGTTAAATGTTTCGTGTAAGATACCCTGACGTGCAGCACCATCTCCAAAAAAACAAAGAACGACATTACCTGTGCCTTTGTATTTTTCAGCGAAAGCTAAACCGCCAGCAGTTCCAATTTGAGCACCCACAATACCATGTCCACCAAAAAAGCGGTGTTCTAGGCTAAAAAAGTGCATGCTTCCACCTTTACCCTTTGCACAACCTGTTGCTTTACCATATAATTCAGCCATACAAGCATCGGCAGAAACTCCTTTTGCAATTGCTAAACCATGGTCACGGTAGGCAGTAATAAACGGATCGTCGTGCTGGGTAGCTGTCATACAGCCCGCTGCTATTGCTTCTTGGCCAATGTAAGCGTGGAAAAATCCACGAATCTTACCTGCCATTTTATACATTTCTTCTGATTTGAGCTCAAACTGGCGAATCAGCTGCATCAGCTCGTACCAGTAGAGGTAGGTTTCTTTTGAAAATTTAGTAGGCACTAGTCAAAATTTTGAGGTGCAAATATACGGGTTATACATTAAAAATTTAGGCTTCGTTTAGGAACGGATACTTATAATCTACGGGCGGATTAAAGGTCTCTTTGATGGTCCTTGCGCTAAGCCAGCGGTACAAATTGATCAGGCTACCAGCCTTGTCATTGGTGCCTGAGGCGCGCGCACCCCCAAACGGTTGTTGGCCCACAACAGCCCCTGTTGGTTTATCGTTGATGTAAAAGTTACCGGCGGCATGGCGTAATTTATTGGTAGCCAGCTCCACAGCCGCTCTATCCTGCGATATGATGGCCCCTGTTAAAGCGTATTTTGACGTGGTGTTAACTAGATCAAGGGTTTTTTCAAAGGCCTCGGCTTTGTAGGTATAAATGGTTAAAACCGGTCCAAAAATCTCTTCGCACATGGTTACATATTTTGGATCAGACACTTCAATAACCGTTGGTTCAACAAAATAGCCGTCTTTTTTGCTGTAATTACCACCCACTAGTATTTTAGCTTTTTTGTCCTTTTTAGCCCTGTCAATATATTTTGCAATGTTATTAAATGACTTTTCATCAATAACGGCGTTTACAAAATTGGAGAAGTCTTCTACGGTGCCCATTTTCATGGATTGAACGGCCGCTACTAATTTAGTTTTAATAGCAGGGGCAAGGTTGCTAGGAAGGTATGCCCTTGAAGCAGCAGAACATTTTTGTCCTTGAAATTCAAAAGCACCTCTTGCAAGTGCAGTAACAACGGTATCAACATCTGCAGATTTATGTACCATCACAAAATCTTTACCGCCAGTTTCACCAACAATGCGCGGGTAAGATTTGTATTTTGGAATATTTTCACCAATCACTTTCCACATATTATTGAAGACACCGGTAGAACCTGTAAAGTGCACGCCCGCAAAATCGGGGTGTGAGAAACAAACTTCACCAATGGTTGGTCCGTCTACATAAATTAAATTAATAACCCCATCTGGTAAGCCGGCTTCTTTTAAAATGCGCATAAACATTTGTGCCGAATAAACCTGTGTATTGGCAGGTTTCCAAACAACGGTATTGCCGCACATCGCAGCAGAAGTAGGTAGGTTACCACCAATGGCTGTAAAGTTAAATGGTGTAACAGCTAAAACGAATCCTTCGAGTGGGCGCCATTCAAGGCGGTTGTGCATACCTGGTGCCGATGCGGGTTGTTGCTTATATATTTCACTTAAAAAGTGAACGTTAAATCGTAAAAAATCGATGAGCTCACAAGCAGCGTCAATTTCGGCTTGAAAAGCATTTTTACTTTGACCAAGCATAGTAGTACCATTAATATGGTAGCGGTATTTGGTAGCAAGTAAATCTGCGGCTTTTAAAAATATATGGGCTCTGTTTTCCCAAGACATGGCAGCCCAAGCATCTTTTGCTTTGAGTGCTGCATTTACGGCGTCTATGGCGTGTTTTTTATCACCCATATGAAAATGGCCAAGTACATGTGCGCGCTCGTGTGGCGGATGCATCGATACTTTTTTTCCTGTTCTAACGGCTTTGCCTCCAATATACATAGGTACATCAATGACCTGTTTTTTTAAGGCAGCGATTGTTCTTTTCAGCGCAGCACGCTCTGGGCTTCCAGGTGCGTAGTTTAATACGGGTTCGTTGGCGGGTTGCGGATAATGAAATGTTCCAATTGACATAATGCTATCTTTTATAGTTGTCGACTATTAATTATTCTGGTAATAAAACAAATTTTGCTTTATTAGCTTCGTTAAAATATTTATTGGCGAGTGCTTTAGTTGTTGCAACGTCAATTAAATTAATACGAGTTGGCGCCAGTAAAATTTTAGTAGGATCTGATCCTCTAAAAATTGCTTGCTCTAATTTGTAACGCCAGTAACTATTTTCTTTTACGTCATTTTCTAGGCTTCTAGTTTGCTCGGCTTTTACTTTATCAATATTAATTTGCGCAACACCATTTAATTTGGTTTGCTTGATTTCTTCTTCTACGAGTGCAATTAATTTTTCCACGTTTTCTGGTGCACAACCAAATCTAACACTGATACTGTATGATTTTTTTGGTTCTTTATTTATGCCACCGCTAATCCCAACACCATATACGCCACCTGCATCTTCACGAAGGGTTTCTCTTAATTTAATACCCATCGCTTTGGTGAGTTGATCAAGTTGTAATTCGTCTAATTCACCAATGCTGCTCAAATTTCCAGTATAAAATAATTGAACGCTTGCTTTTGATTCTTTACCTTTTTTTACTGTTTTAGATATGTTGCCAGTAGGATAAGCTGCTCCATAATCTTTGTACATGTCTGATACACCTGATGCAGGCAATGAGGCAATATACATTTCTGTTAAGGCTTTGAGGCTATCTAGGTTTACATTACCAACAAACGTAAATACAAACTGACCTACGTTGCTAAAGCGCTCTTTAAAGATGTTAAAGCTTCTATCCAAATTAAGTTGGTCAAGCATCTCAACAGTGAGTGGCTTGCGTCTTGGGTTATAATTGCCCATTACGTAACCAACGGTATCAGAAAACACAGAAGCCGGGTCGTTGTTTTTATTGGTTAATTGAACTTTATATTGTTGTAATATAAATTGGAATATTTGAGCGTCTTTACGTGGTGCTACAAAATAACCGTGTAATACTTCAAGTGCGGTAGCTAAATCTTTAGGGCTGCTGCTACCAGTAAAACCTTGCATGTATTCGGCAATGGATGGGCTTACCGCAAAGTTTTTACCTGCAAACATTTTTTGCATGCTCTGAAAATCAATAGAACCCATACCGCCATATGCTGCAACGATTGCCGCGTT
>JBMSJE010000105.1:0-4662 GCA_049418605.1 Sediminibacterium sp.
ATTTGTCGGTTTTATAAGGTCCTCTTTTTAAATAGGCAGTAAGATTTTCAGGATTATCGCTCAGCATTGCAAAAAGGCGCATGTTAATTTTCCCTTCCTGCTGTAGCGTATCAATGATATTGATATCACTCATGTTGAGACCACAATCGGTAACGGTGGTAAGCCCCTGCGCAAAACAATTTTGCTGCGCCTCTTGCAACCACTGCGTATACGTTTGTTTGGTTACTGCAGGAATAGAGCCATATACAAGTCCTTTTGCATTGTCAATTAATACACCCGTTAAAACGCCATTTTTTGTTTCTACCTCACCACCAACAATGGTTTGACCCGGTTTCACGCCAGCGATATCAAATGCTTTTTGGTTAGCAATGGCTGCATGACCATCCACACGTTGAAGCACAACAGGCGTGTTTGGGAAAAGCGTATTTAATAATGCATTGGTAGGATATTTTTTACCAGGCCATTTATTTTGATCCCACCCACGTCCTTCTATCCAAGTAAGTTCTGGATGTGCAGCAGCAAAAACTTTTACGCGCTCTACGGCTTCTTCCCAACTAGTAGTGCCAAATAAATCTACCTGAAAAAGCGATTTGCCATAACCCACAAAATGCGCGTGCGCATCTATAAATCCAGGATATACTGCTTGTCCTTTTGCATCAATTTTATCAGATGCAGTATAGGCTGCTAGAATTTCTGCATCGGTACCTGTTGCAACAATAAGGCCGTCTTTAATTGCCATTGCCTGTGTTGTAGAAAAGCTACTATCTACCGTGTAGATAACGCCGTTAACAACAATCGTATCTACTTTTTTAGGACCGCCGCAGCTTGTTAAAAACAGGGCAATAGCAGCGGTAGCAAACATTGTACGTATGCGCATAGGATAAATTTAGTAATAGTAAGATAGAATTTATTTTAGTAATTCGCAAGGCTTTAAACCGGTATGCTTTTTAAAAGCTGCCGAAAAATGCGATATAGAAGAGTAACCTAGTAGTGCAGAAATATCAGTTACACTCAACCCTTTTTCATAAAGCAAATACTTAGCGTGCTCCATGCGTTGTTGCTGGTAAAAATCAAAAATGGTGGTGCCAAAAATTTCTTTAAAACCTTTTTTAAGGTAGCATTCATTCATGGCTACTTTACGGCTTAATTCTTTAATAGTAATTGGATCGCCTATATGCTGTAGCAGTATTTCTCGGGCTTCATAAATGCGTTCTCTTCCTGCTGGATCTGCTAAAAATTTACAGGTAAAGCCTTCTTCTTTTTCATCCACCAAACAGGTAAGACTGTAGAGTAAAATCTCATGCACTTTGGCGTTGATGAAAATATTTTCGAGCGCACCAGAATAACTATGATTTAACAAAGTATCGAGTACACCACGCTTTCTGTTACATAATGGAAATACTTTTGTAAAAGCATTGGGATGCTTGAATGCAAGCACATCATCTTTATAATTGCTCACTTTTACATTGTGTACATAAGGGCGTAAAAAAGTACTGGTAAAATGAAAAGTGAAAGTGTCTACGGTTTCGTGTTTGCCAAAGCAATTGTTGGTTGGCGAATGCACGCATTGTGCACAACTTTTTTCTTCGCAGAAGCGGTTGCCCGAAATACAAAAACGGAGTTCTAAAAAGTTATTGGCTGGTTTTTTGGCGTCATAATGATAAATAAGCATCCCGGTATCTGATCCAGTCCATGGTTGAAGGGCATAATAGCGCTTAATTTGGTACTCGATAGAGCCTGGAACCTGCTGTTCTTTGGTGTAAATCAGGCTCATGCCTGGCTCTACCCCATTTTGGTTTGCAACTTTTAATATATCCATTACTTGTACCATCCAACTGCAAATTTAATGTATTACAATTGACCCTTCTAAATTGTTTGCCCGCTAACTCTATTTTTAGCCCCAAAAAGGCCCTAAAAATGGTCATGAAACTGTCAAATTTATGTGGAAAACACGGCTCCAAAATGGGCTTAAAAACAGCTTATTTTAACTAGCTTTGACCAGTTCTGACATTTCATCTAAACTCAGGATAGACAAGCATTTTATGAGCCAAGAACAATTAGATAGCAACGAAGCACAGAATAAGAATTATGGTGCCGACAGTATTCAGGTTTTAGAAGGTTTAGAAGCGGTAAGAAAAAGACCCGCCATGTACATTGGAGATATAGGCGTTAAAGGCCTACACCACCTCGTATATGAAGTGGTAGATAACTCTATCGATGAAGCCCTAGCTGGTTATTGCAAAAACATTTCCGTACACATTCACGAAGACAATTCAATTAGTGTACAAGATGATGGACGTGGTATTCCAACAGCGATGCACACCAAAGAAAAAAGATCGGCGCTAGAAGTCGTTATGACGGTGTTACACGCAGGTGGTAAATTTGATAAAAATACCTACAAAGTATCGGGTGGATTACACGGTGTGGGTGTGAGTTGCGTAAACGCACTTAGTACCAAACTTGTAGTAACCGTTCACAGAGAAGGAAAAATATTTGAGCAAGAATATAAAATTGGGGTACCTCAATATGCGGTTCGTGAAACTGGCGAGAGTGCTATTACAGGAACCAAGGTTCACTTTTGGCCAGATACCACCATCTTCCAAGAATCGGTTTACAAACGTGAAATTTTAGAAGGCCGTTTACGTGAACTATCGTTTTTAAATAAGCGCATTCATATTACCCTCACTGACCTTAGAGAACTTGACGAAAACGGAGCGCCTTTTGTGAGTACATTTTACAGCGAAGGCGGTATTATTGATTTCGTAGAACTTTTAGACAAGCAAGCAAATCGTAACGCTATTATCCCTAAACCCTTATATGTAGAGGGTTTGGACGAAGCAACCAATGTAGCCGTTGAAGTTGCTTTAACCTACAACGACGATTTTAAAGAACATATTTTTTCTTACGTTAACAATATCAATACCATCGAAGGTGGTACGCACGTTACTGGTTTTAGACAAGCCTTAACGCGTGTGTTTAAAAGTTACGGAGACAAGGAAGGACTCTTTGAAAGAGCAAAAGTTGCCGTAGAAGGTGACGACTTTAGAGAAGGGCTTAGCGCTATTATTTCTGTAAAAGTTCCAGAGCCACAATTTGAAGGACAAACAAAAACCAAACTTGGTAATAGTGAAGTAAGTGGAGTGGTGCAAACAACCGTTGCACGTGCCTTAGAAGCTTACCTCGAAGAAAATCCACGTGAATCAAAGCAAGTAATTTCTAAAATTATATTGGCCGCTCAGGCGCGTGTTGCTGCTAAAAAAGCACGTGACATGGTACAACGCAAAACCGTATTAAGCGGAGGCGGTTTACCTGGTAAACTAGCAGACTGCTCTGAGCGTGACCCAGAAAAATGTGAACTATACCTAGTGGAAGGAGACTCTGCGGGTGGAACGGCTAAACAAGGTCGTGACAGAAGCTACCAGGCTATTTTACCATTACGTGGTAAAATCCTAAACGTAGAAAAAGCAATGGAACATAAAATTTACGAGAACGAAGAGATCCGTAATATGTATACCGCGCTTGGTGTTACCGTGGGTACCCCCGAAGATCCTAAAGCCTTAAATATTGCAAAGCTTCGCTATCATAAGTTAATTATTATGACCGATGCCGACGTAGATGGTTCGCATATCGCTACCCTTATTCTTACTTTTATTTTCCGCTATATGAAAGAATTAGTAGAACAGGGCTACATTTTTATTGCGCAACCACCTTTATACCTTGTTAAAAAGGGTAAAGACCAACAATACGCTTATAATGAAGAGCAGCGTAAAATGTGGATCGAAAAACTAGGAGGAGGCAAAGACGACAGTGTTACTATCCAGCGTTACAAGGGTTTGGGTGAGATGAACGCCGACCAATTATGGGAAACTACCATGGATCCATCCCGCCGTACGCTTAAAAAAGTAACCATCGAAAGTGCAGCAGAAGCAGACCGTGTATTTAGCATGCTCATGGGTGATGACGTGGCTCCACGCCGCGAATTCATAGAAACGCACGCTAAATATGCTAAAATTGACGTGTAAAAACCGCCAAATTGTGAATAAACCAGCTTAAAATCTGCACAATACAGCCTGTTAACTTATGGCTAGATTGTAGAAATTAGCTAGCTTGTGGAAGCAATTCGGTTGCTCATTAACTAACCCAACAAAATTTGAACAAATGGACACTTCAAAAATGATTAAAGCATATTGCCTAAAGACTAAAGAAAAAAACGTTCCAATGCAAGATGCAGTAGTTACTAAAACTGCTCGTGGTGGATACATGGCCGCTGGTCATGATGGCAAAGGAAATAAAATGGCTGCTATCTTAGGTGAAGCAAAAGCTTTACAAGCAATTGCTGATGGCGTTGCTAAAAAAGGATTCTAGTTTAGATTTTTCTATTATAGAAAATATAATTAAACCTGCCTTTGGGCGGGTTTTTTTATGCTTGCGGAATTACACCTTTATGCATGAGCGTTAAAAAGCGGAGCATCGCATTCATATCATTTACATGATCTACTACGAGCATAAATAATTTTCCTACTTGTTTAAGTCGTGCTTTATTGGTACCCGTTTGTAAATAGTCGAGCACTTTTTTAAATAGTTCCGATTCAAAATATGGAGAGTCGGGTCTATTAATAAAATAACAACGCAGTGTATTTTCTTTTAAAGTCATTTTCTCGA
>JBMSJE010000106.1:0-4547 GCA_049418605.1 Sediminibacterium sp.
TTTCGATCTGGTGGTGTGGGCCGGGATCGAACCGGCGACACAAGGATTTTCAGTCCTTTGCTCTACCGACTGAGCTACCGCACCATACCCTTTCGGGGCAGCAAAAATAGGGGGATTTCACATATAATCCACAGTTCAATCCATATTTTTTAAAATTCGCAATTCTTGGGTGTTCGTGCAAAAGCGATCACGTCTCTGATGTTACCCATGCCCGTAACAAACTGCACCATTCTTTCAAATCCTAAACCAAAGCCAGCGTGTGGTACGGTACCAAAACGGCGGGTATCTAAATACCAACTCATTTCTTCGGTAGGAATGTGCATCTCTTCCATACGCGCCACTAATTTGTCGAGGCGTTCTTCTCTTTGTGAACCACCTACAATTTCTCCAATACCTGGTGCTAAAATATCCATGGCAGCAACTGTTTGTTTACCTGGCTCACAACCATCATTTAAGCGCATATAAAACGCTTTGATGGCAGCGGGGTAGCCGGTCACAATCACTGGTCTTTTAAAGTGCTTTTCTACTAAGTATCGCTCGTGTTCACTTTGCATATCAATACCCCAACTTACATCGTATTCAAATTTCTTTTTCTTGTAAGCAGGTGAGTCTAATAAAATAGCAATGGCTTCGGTGTAGGTGATGCGCTCAAATTTACTATCTGTAACAAATTTTAGTTTTTCTATTAAACCAAATTCTTGTCTTTCGTTAGTAGGTTTTTGTTTTTCTTCTTCGGCTAAACGTTGATCTAAAAATGCCAAATCATCAGCGCAATTTTCCATTGCATATTTGATGAGGTATTGAATAAATTCTTCTGCTAAATTTTGATTGTCTTCAATATCACAGAAAGCCATTTCTGGTTCAATCATCCAAAATTCAGCGAGGTGTCTAGTAGTATTTGAATTTTCGGCTCTAAAAGTTGGACCAAAAGTATAAATCTCTGAAAACGCCATGGCACCTAACTCTCCTTCGAGTTGACCACTTACTGTAAGGTTGGTACTTTTACCAAAAAAGTCTTGTGAAAAATCAATATCGCCAGTTTCGGTTTTTGGTGCAGAACCATCTACCGGTAAAGTTGTTACCCTAAACATTTCACCCGCACCTTCTGCATCACTTGAAGTAATTATTGGTGTGTGTAAATACACAAAACCCTTTTCATTAAAAAACTGATGTACCGCAAATGCGAGTGCGTGTCTAATTCTAAAAACAGCACTAAACGTATTCGTTCTAAAACGAAGGTGTGCAATCTCTCTTAAAAATTCGAGGCTATGTTTTTTAGGTTGCAATGGGTACTGTTCCGCGTCACTATCACCTAGTATTTCTACGCTTGTGGCTTTTATTTCTACAGACTGTCCCTTTCCCTGCGATTCTATGAGTGTGCCTTCTACTTTTAAAGAGGCACCGGTTGTAATACGCTTTAATGTGGCATCGTCAAGTAAGCCTAATTCGGCAACCACCTGAATATTATGATTGGTACTACCATCATTGAGGGCAATAAACTGATTGTTTCTGAAACTGCGCACCCAACCCATGGCGGTT
Source organism: Sediminibacterium sp. (assembly GCA_049418605.1). Classification (GTDB taxonomy): domain Bacteria; phylum Bacteroidota; class Bacteroidia; order Chitinophagales; family Chitinophagaceae; genus Sediminibacterium. Next base: position 1,540 of record JBMSJE010000106.1, read on the forward strand.
ACGGTTTGTCCGGTAAGGGTGCCTGTTAAAAGGGCCTTAATTTTTGTTCTTTTGTTAAACATAGTGGCTGCAAAGATAATTTGTTTAAAGAACAAGCAAACATTCTATCCCAAAGTTTGTTAGATTACATACACGAAATGATCACACCATGGAAAGAAAAGATTTCATCGAAAAAGTGGGCATGAGTGGCGCAGCGCTACTTGTAATGGGCTGTTTTGGTTCTTGTACTAAATCTAGTGACACCGGTGGTGGAACCACACCCAATCCAAACCCCAATAAGCCTGTCGATTTTACCATCAACATTTCTAACTCTCCATACAATGTCCTCCAAAATAATGGTGGCTTTTATGTAGATACCGCCAATAATGTGATTATTGCAAAAACCACATCTGGCATGCTCATTGCAGTAAGCTCTTTGTGTACGCACCAGGCTGTAACGCTAGAATTCCAAGGTAACAACAACCGTTTTTATTGCCCAGGTCATGGTTCAAATTTTAGCACCGCAGGTACTGTTTTAAACGGACCGGCAGCTACGGCTCTAAAAGCCTATAAAACTTCTTTATCTGGTTCATTATTAAGAATTTACGAATAGTTCTACCCGACTAAAAAGTGGTATTTACCCCGATTTTTTATTGGTGTTTGTGATTTTTGTATTAACATTGCAATGGAAACAAACCCACGGGAGCCTCAGTTGCCTAGTTCGGGTTATCTTCTTTCCATTATTTTTTAATTCACCCTTTCTTAGTTATTCCAAAACTCAATTCTAGAGTATTTCACTTTCAACTTATTTATGTACGACATTTTACAATTAAACGATCTTTTGTTACCAGTGTTACAAGACATCGCACAAGGTTTAAAAATTACAGGTTTTAAAAAATTAGATAAGCAAGCGCTCATCTATAAAATATTAGATAGCCAAGCGGTAAGTGAAGCATCTGCAAAAGACGATGGCAAAAAAAAGCCAGCATTAAAAGGTCGTAAACCTATTACTGTAAAAACAAGTAATGGCACCGAAGAAGCAGAAGTGATGAGTGATGAACCAGCGGCTCCTGCCACTGCGCCTGCACAAAAAGGAAGGCCCATTAAAAAAGCAAATCCAAGACCTGAGCGTCCCGAGCGTCCAGAAAAAACAGAAACTCCGAGTGCAGTAGCACAACCGGCAACTTCTGAAAATATAGAAGCCGCACAAGCGCCCGAAAACGCAGAAGCAGCGCAGGCTCCGGAAAATACAACACCGAGTCAACATCCACCAAGACCACATAAAAAAGAACCCGTATTTAATATTGAGTTTGAGGGCATGATTGAGGGTGAAGGCGTATTAGAAATGATGCCGGATGGTTATGGCTTTTTACGTTCTTCTGATTATAATTATTTATCATCACCAGATGATGTATATGTTTCTCCTTCACAAATAAAATTATTTGGTTTAAAAACGGGTGATACCGTACAAGGTGCAGTTAGGCCGCCAAAAGAAGGTGAAAAATATTTTGCACTTATTAAAGTTGATTTTATCAATGGCAAAAGACCCGACGAAGTGCGTGACCGTGTGCCATTTGATTATTTAACACCGTTATTTCCAAACGAAAAATTAAACCTCTTTACATCACCAACAAATTATAGTACGCGTATTATTGACCTCTTTACCCCAATAGGTAAGGGTCAGCGTGGGCTGATTGTGGCGCAACCAAAAGTGGGTAAAACCATGCTACTTAAAGAAGTGGCAAACGCAATCGCAGCAAACCATCCAGAGGTTTATTTGATGGTGGTACTTATTGATGAAAGACCAGAGGAAGTGACCGATATGGAGCGCAGCGTTAGAGCAGAAGTGATTGCTTCTACTTTTGATGAGCCTGCCGAAAAACACGTTAAGGTTTCTAGCATTGCCTTACAAAAAGCAAAGCGACTTGTAGAGTGCGGTCATGACGTTGTTATTTTATTAGATTCTATTACACGTTTAGCGCGCGCGCACAATACCGTTGCACCAAGTAGTGGTAAAGTATTAAGTGGTGGTGTGGAAGCAAATGCACTTTTAAAACCAAAACAATTTTTTGGTGCAGCGCGTAAAATTGAGCACGGTGGTTCATTAACTATTTTAGCAACTGCTTTAATTGAAACCGGTTCTAAAATGGACGAGGTAATCTTTGAAGAATTTAAAGGTACTGGTAATATGGAATTACAACTAGACCGTAAGCTAGCCAACAAGCGTATTTTCCCTGCTATTGATTTAGTGGGCTCTAGCACACGTAGAGACGATTTATTACTCGATAAAGAAGTGCTAGGTCGCATGAATATTTTACGTTTATTCATCAACGATATGAATACCGATGAGGCAATGAACGAATTATTAAAGCGCATGCGCGGTACCAAAGACAACGAAGAGTTTTTAGCGAGCATGAACAGATAATTTTTTGTTATGGCAGAACCCATTATCAATAAAGTAGAAGAGAGTGGTTTAATTTCATTAGACCTGGAAAAATATTATCCAGCTGGGTCCATCCTGGTTTTTGACGTAAAGGACCATTTGTTTATGGGCCTCATTTTAAAAGAAAAAGATTTTAGAGCAGCGCTAACCGCCACCGATTGGACACAGTATCAAAACGCAGCGGTGGCCATCACCTGTTCTGCCGACGCTATTATTCCTATGTGGGCGTATATGCTTATTGCATCTGCATTAGAGCCGTTTGCGAGCACTGTTTTTTTTGGTACCGAAGAACAATTAAAAGAAAAACTCCTTTTACAAAACATTGAAGCCATTAGCGCAGAAGACTATACCGATAAAAGAGTTGTCGTAAAAGGTTGTGGTGATATCCAAATTCCGGCAGCTGCGTATGTAAGCATCACCAACAAATTAAGACCTGTTACAAAGTCAATTATGTTTGGTGAACCCTGCAGCACGGTTCCTATCTACAAGAAAAAATAATTTATTGTTGGCGCGTAGTAGCGTCTACAAAACGCTCGTCGTAATCTGCGCGAATGGTATTAAAGAGGCGGTCCCACACCAGTGTGTA
>JBMSJE010000107.1:0-4515 GCA_049418605.1 Sediminibacterium sp.
TAGACCGCGCCACAGATATTATTATTGGTGGTGGTATGGCATATACCTTTTTTAAAGCGCAGGGCGGAACCATTGGTACTTCCATTTGTGAAGACGACCGTATGCCACTAGCTCTAGAAATTTTAGCCAAGGCAAAAGCAAAGGGGGTAAACATTCACCTCCCTGTCGATAATATTATTACCACCGAATTTTCTAATACCACCGCGCGCAAAAATTGCGAGAGCATGTCTATCCCTAACGGATGGATGGGTCTCGACATTGGCGAAGCTACGCGTGCCAAATTTGCAGCCGTTATTGAAAGCAGTAAAACCATTTTATGGAACGGTCCCATGGGCGTTTTTGAAATGGAAAATTACCAGGCCGGAACCAAAGCGGTTGCCGTGGCTGTTGCAGCTGCTACAGCCAAAGGCGCATTTTCATTGGTAGGCGGTGGAGATAGCGTTGCTGCTGTAAACATCTTTGGCTTTACAGATAAGGTAAGCTACGTATCTACCGGTGGTGGTGCTATGCTCGAGTATTTCGAGGGTAAAGTGCTACCAGGCATCGCTGCCATAACTGCGTAATCTCTGCATAATCAAGCCTTTTCGAGTGCCTTCTAGCCGCCGGCTGCGTTAAATACTGTTAAATTGTGATAAACGGCAAGCTCAAATATTTGGGGTGGCATACTATTTGCTTACTTTGCTATATAAAATAAAAAACAAAATAAAATGAGTACAAAAAATTTAACCCTTATTGTCATTGCTGCCCTTGTATTATTATTAGGTGGATGCGGTTGTAACGGTTATAACGGATTGGTAACATTAGACGAAACAGTAAAAAACAAATGGGCGAATGTAGAAAGTGATTATCAGCGTCGTTCCGATCTTATTCCAAACTTAGTAAACACCGTAAAAGGCGAAGCTAATTTTGAACAAACAACTTTACAAAATGTAATTAGCGCGAGAGCAAGTGCTACACAAGTAAAATTAGATGCCAACGATTTATCTCCCGAAAAAATTCAACAATACCAAGCAGCGCAAGGTCAACTATCGCAAGCATTGGGTAAGTTGTTAATGGTAACTGAAAACTATCCAAACCTTCGTGCCAACGATGCGTTTAGAGGGTTACAAACACAATTAGAGGGTACCGAAAACCGTATCAAGGTTGCGCGTAACGATTTTAATGATGCAGTAGCCGCTTACAACGTTAAGGCGCGTACATTCCCTAACAATATTTTTGCGGGCATGTTTGGCTTTAAAACTAAAGAAGGATTTAAGGCAGAAGCTGGTTCAGAAAAAGCACCAGAAGTTAAATTCTAATCAACAGTCTAATCAGCTTCATGTTTAACCTATTTTCTAAAAAACCACAGTCCTATTTTACGGAGCCAGAACAGGCACGTATTGTAGAAGCCATTAAAAACGCAGAAATGCGCACTAGCGGCGAGGTTCGTATTTACATCGAAAATAAATGTAGGTTCATGAACCCCGTTCACCGCGCAAAGGAAGTGTTTTACAATTTAGGCATGCAGGAAACTGCTGCTAAAAATGCAGTACTGGTATATGTGGCTATCAAAGACAGGCAACTCGCTGTTTTTGGTGATGCAGGTATTCATGAAAAAGTAGGGACAGCTTTTTGGGAAGCCCAAGTACAAAAAATGTTAGAGGCCTATACGCAATCTCACTATGCCGAGGGTTTAGCAAATATGATTACAGCAATAGGGGAAGCGCTCAAAGAGCATTTCCCCTATGATGCTGCAACCGATAAAAACGAACTATCCGATGACATTGTTTTTGGATAATTGCCAGGCTATTTGCACATGAAAAAATTAATCACGCTTTTATTGTTCGCTTGTTTTGCGCAAATCGTATTTGCTCAAAACATTTTGCCGCGTCCTAATCCCCCAAAATTAGTAAACGATGTGGCGGGTGTTTTATCGCCAGAACAGCGTGAAATTTTAGAGCAAAAATTAGTAGCACTTGATGATAGCAGTTCCAATCAAATAGCCATTGTATTAATTCCAACCCTCGATGGTTACCCCATTGAGGAGTATGCCAATAAATTATTTAGAGAATGGGGTATTGGGCACAAAGGCACGAATAATGGGGTGCTTATTATTGCGGCTATCAATGACCGCAAAGTGCGCATAGAGGTTGGCTACGGCCTAGAAGGAGCGATACCAGACATTACTGCATCTGATATCTATAACAACTTAATTGTTCCCGCTTTTAAAGAGCAAAATTATTATAGAGGACTAGACGATGCAACAACTGCACTTAGCAAAGCTGCTGTTGGTGAATACAAAATTAAAAAAGAGAAAAAAAGAAAGTCAAAAGGCAAACCGCTCTTTACTTTTTTAGGCATGCTCATTTTTATTTTACTCGTTGTTGCTGGTGGAAGCGGTAGAGGCGGCGGTGGTTCTATGTCACGCCGTGGTTATTCCGATGTTGCCACAGGTATGTTACTCGGGTCTCTACTAGGCGGCGGAAGAAGTAGTGGTGGTGGATTTGGTGGCGGAGGCGGCGGCTTTGGAGGATTTGGTGGCGGAAGCAGTGGCGGTGGTGGCGCAGGCGGTGGCTGGTAATGAAACAATCAAAAATAAACTCAGTAAAATAATCACATGAAAAAAACAATCCTAGTTGCCGCAATAATAGCAGCAGCGTTTACAACAAATGCACAAGCGCCAAAACTGCCTGCTGGAACAAAATTTAAAGTAATAACAGAATCAAACAATATCACCAGTATGTCTATGATGGGCCAGGATATAGAACTTTCTAATGGTTCAAAAATTTACGAAGCCATCGAATTAAAATCTGTGTCTGGCGCAAGCTATCATTTATCTTCTTCTATTACTAGAATTGCAGGTTCTGTAAGTGCGATGGGTAATGAGCAAAAATTTGATTCAGAAGACGCTAGTTTAAAATCAAACCCAATGATGGCCGAGCAATTAAAAGTGCTTAACAAGCCTATTGATTATACCATCGAAAATGGCAAAGTAGTAAATACAGCAAGTGGTCTTGGTTCAGATGTTTTGACGGCGCTCCTTGGTCAAAGCAATGGCACTTCCGATCAAGCAAAATATTTTTTAACCCTTCCTGCTGCTTCAATTAAGCCTTCGCATCAGTGGAGTGTGGCTGTTAACAAGCCTGATGCTACAACAGAGTCTTTATATGTAATCTCAGAAGTTACTGCAACAGATATTAGCGTAAATGTTTTAACCAACGTTAAACTTGCTACTACGCTTAATCAAAATGGGATGGAAATCAAGCAAAATACACAGGGTACCATTAAGGCCAAGCGTATTTATGATGCTAGAACAGGATTGTTAAAATCTGAAACGGCTACGGGCGCACTAAAAGGCACCATGAATGTGATAGGGCAGGATGCACCTATCGATTTAAAAGTAACAACAAAATCAAGTGTAGTACCTATGTAATAAGGTACCACACTTGACACTATATTTTATTTTTTAGAAGCGGGTAGTTTTGTAGATACAAAATTAGCCGCTTCTTTATTTCCAGCCTTTTCTAAGCTCGTTACAAGCGCGGTAAGTCCTTTGTTAATCATTGGAGAGATCTGCGGCTTATAAGCTTCTGGAATAGATTCTCTGAATTCTACAATCGCATCAACACCTTCTTTAATTTTTGCTACATCATTTGTTTTACCTAAAAAGAAAGCAATTTGATTCGTCATCTGGATTTTTTCCATGGTTAAGCCCATTTTGTTAAAGCTGCTCATGATAAAATCATAAGAACTCGCATCACCAAAACGGATACTGTTTTCTATCAGTGTAGCGTTTAATCTTCCTTTTGACGGCTGCTTATTTAGTTCAATGGTCATTTTTTTACCAGCTGCACTGTCAACATCTGTAAGTGCGCGCAAGGCAGCACCTGAAACAGTATAGCTAGAATCGTAACAAGCATTTGTAAATAAATCAGCTAATAATTCGCTACGCTGCATGCCTAAATAATCAATGGCAGCGGCTCTTGCAAGGCGTGAAGGATCTTTTTTAGCTATTTCCACAGCTTTATTAATAACAACAGCGTCAGAAGCTAATCTTGTAAATGCATTGATTGCAAAAGTTCTAATTCTAAAAGAAGTGTCTGATAAGGCAGCCAATAAAACTTTTCGGCCCAGTTCGCTTTTTGCATTATCAATATCATACATAAAATTTACCGCTTCTCTTCTGTCTAAAAAGTTACCCGCATGAAAGTACTGGTGCGCATAGGCTTCCAGGGTTTTGGTATCCTTTTTTTCTGCCAATAATATTTTATCGGCATCTACATTAATATTGTCTGGCTTGCTTGGTACAGTAAAATTAAAAGTGTCTACTTTATTTTCGGCCCAAACCATATGGCGCGTTTTTGCATTACCATTCCATACGTCAATATTAATAGGGAGCTTAAATACTTTATCGCCTTTTTGTGTTTGTGCTACAATGACAGATGCAGTGCGTGTAGCATCGTTGTAATCGTAACTAATTTCTAATTTAGGATGTCCGCTTCCAAAATACCACTGGTTAAAATACCAGTTAAGGTC
>JBMSJE010000108.1:0-4409 GCA_049418605.1 Sediminibacterium sp.
TCTATTCGGGTATTGTTAAATACCCCCAACATTTTTAGGTTTTTGTAATTGGTAATTTTATTAAAAGGGAATACACCAAAAGCAATATCGCTTAACCAGCCTGCTGTTACAATTCCTTTGGGGTCGCCATTGTTAAAATTGTTCTCATAAACAACTGTAACATCGGTTAAATCTTTGGTGCAACTAGTAAAAAGTATAAGTATGCCGCCTACTAATGTTAATAAGTGTTTATATTTAAAATACTTCATATTCATGCCAATTATAGTCAAAAATAGCTAACACATCCCATTTTAACCCTTTTTTTTGAAGGCTTGCTGTACCTTTGTGCCTCAATACCAATTTATGCCTCAAAGCAGTTCAAATTCATCGGTGGTTGTTAAAATAGTAAATGAGTCGGGGAACCCGCTGCCAGCCTATGCCACCGAAGGATCTGCGGGCATGGATTTATGTGCGCATTTACATGAATCGGTGGTATTGGAACCGCTTGAGCGTAAGCTGATTCCTACTGGATTATTTATTGAATTACCCACCGGTTACGAAGCGCAAATACGACCGCGTAGTGGTCTGGCATTAAAGCAGGGCATTACCTGTTTAAATTCGCCAGGAACCATCGACGCCGATTATAGAGGTGAAATAGGTGTAATACTCATTAATCTTTCGAGTGAAATGCAGGTCTTAAATAGCGGTGACCGCATTGCACAAATGGTGATTGCCCCGGTTACACAAATTAGCTGGGAACCAACAACCGCATTAGCCCCAACAAATAGAGGTACGGGTGGTTTTGGAAGTACCGGAAAATAAAACACATTTAATACAACCACATGAAAATAAAATTACTTGCTTTTTTTACAACTATTTTACTGCTTTCCGCTTGCGGAACGGTAAAAAAAGTAGAAGGCATACAAGAAGCATTTTCTAAAAAAGATACTGCGCAAGTAGTGGTTGTAAAAACCATTCCAGTGGTAGATTCGGGTGCTATTGTAAGAGATATTATGGGTAAAGTGGTGCAGCAAAAAATTAACTTTAAAACCTTTAACGCTAAAATAAAAGTAGACTATGAGGGTGCCGAAAAAAAGGACAACTACACCGTGTATTTGAGCATGGTTAAAGACTCTGTTATTTTAATTCGGGTGAAAGGCACATTTTTAGGAATCGCTGCAGAAGGCTTACAGGCAAGGGTTACAAGAGACAGCGTAGTGCTGGTGCAAAAAGTAGGCGATAAGTCGGTAACTAAAAGATCTATCGCTTATTTACAAGAGGTAACAGAAATTCCTTTTGATTTTGTATCGTTACAAGACCTACTTATTGGCAATCCTATCTTTTTTAGTAACAACCTAGTTTCCTATAAAGCCAACGACAACCAATTGCTGGTGACCATGGTGGGCGAATTATTTAAAAACCTGATTAACATCGACAATACAACCCAGCGTATTTTGTTTTCTAAGCTCAACGACGTTAATGCACTGCGTAACCGTACATGTGACATTACCTATGGTAACTTTCAGCCCCTGGGCAGTTACTCTTTTGCCGCAGACCGTAAAATATCGATGTCGGAGAAGTCTAAACTGGACATCTATTTAGATTTTAAGGAGTTCTCTATCGACGAGCCCATAAAATATTCGTTCGAAATCCCTAAAAATTATAAGAAAAAGTAATTTCTGGCTCATTTTGCCGTTAATAAGTAATTGGACCGTTTAAACCTTATGCTAATGCCCCTGCAACGCTTTGTTTTTTTAGTACTTTTTTTGATGACTGTGGCAGTTGCCTCGGCACAACAGTCTCGCGAGGAGTTGCAAAAAAAGGAGCAGGAGCTTAAAAAAGAACTCTCTGATTTAAACAGGCAGCTTTCAGAAACGCAAAAAAATAAAAAGCTTTCATTAAATGAACTAGCGCTTATTAAGCGAAAAGTAGCCAAGCGTGAAGAGCTGGTGCGTGGCATCAACAATCAAATAAATGAACTAGACAATACCATTTACTTAAATGAATTGGATATTTACCGCCTTCGTAAAGAACTTGATACCCTAAAACTTAAATACGCCAAGAGTATTGTTTTTGCATACAAAAGCAGGGGCAGTTACGAATATTTAAATTTTTTATTTTCGGCGCGTAATTTTAATGATGCCGTTAAACGCATGGCTTATTTAAAAAGCTATCGTCAAAATAGAGAAACACAGGCTGTTGCCATTGCGCAATCCCGTACCATGCTTACGCAAAAAGTAGACGTGCTTAACTCCAATAAAAAAGAGCGCATGGTAACACTTACAGCGCAAAGTGAGCAGCTAAAAGTATTACAAGAAGATAAAAAGGCACAGGATAAAGTAGTAGCACAGTTAAAGGGGCAGGAGTCTGTAATTGCCAAGCAAATCAAAGACAAAGAAAAGCAGCGTGTGCGTATGCAGCAGGCGGTAATGGCCATCATTAAAAGAGAAATTGACGAGGCAGCCCGCAAAGACCGGATTGCAAAACAAAAAGCTATTGATGACGCTAAAAAAAATACAGCAGCGTCGGCTTCAAAAAATAACAGTACCGATAATACTGTAAAAAATAATGCAGCTGCAAATAGTGCTAAAAACGATGAGCCTATTGTACTTGCAAAAGCTGGTTCACGTCCTTATTCTCCATTTGAATCTACAGAAGAAGGTCGCGAAACCTCCATGCATTTTGAGCAAAACAAAGGACGTTTACCTTGGCCTGTAGATCGTGGAAATGTGTTTATTGAATTTGGTGTATCTACCGTTCCGGGTACTAAACTCAAGCAAAATTCGGATGGTATACATATTGCATTACCAGAAGGGTCTGCTGTAAAATCAATTGCTGACGGTGAAGTATCTTATGTTGGAGAAGTAAATGGCGACCAGGTTGTTATGGTGCGTCATGGAAAATATTTTACAGTGTACCAGCAACTTTCTAGCGCTAGTGTAAGCGTTGGTAAAGAAGTGAAAGCGGGTTCTATGCTAGGCCGCTCAGGTAAAAGTATAGATGGTGAAGGCAGTATTATTTTTACCATCAACAACGAGCGTGGTGTGCCGCTTAATCCTGATCAGTGGCTACGTCCGCGCAGATAACCGCTTTTTTCCATCCAATTTTTAATGCATCTGTGGTTGCGGTTGTTAATGCCGGTTCAAATACTTTTTCTATTTGCCACTGCGCGCTAATATCATCGAGTGAGTTCCAATAACCCACCGCAAGCCCCGCTAAATAAGCAGCACCGAGTGCTGTGGTTTCTGTAATAGTAGGTCTAATTACTTTGGTATGTAAAATATCGGACTGAAATTGCATGAGCATATTATTAGCAGTGGCGCCACCATCTACACGTAATTCTTTAATGGTAATGCCCGAATCTTTTTGCATCGCATCTAGTACATCCATGGTTTGATAAGCAATGCTATCAAGGGCTGCGCGTGCAATATGCCCTCTTGTTGTACCACGCGTAATACCTACAATCGTTCCTCTTGCATGTTGGTTCCAATAGGGTGCGCCTAGTCCTGCAAATGCGGGCACTACATATACGCCATCGGTGCCGTTAACAGTAGCAGCAAGGGTTTCAACCTCTGCCGATGTTCTAATCATTTGTAATCCATCACGTAGCCACTGCACCACAGCGCCTGCAATAAACACAGATCCTTCTAATGCATAATGTGTTTCGCCATTAATTTGCCATGCAATAGTGGTAAGCAAATGATGATGCGACGTTACTGCCTTAGTGCCCGTATTCATGAGCATAAAACAACCCGTGCCGTAGGTGTTTTTAACCATGCCTGGCTGCGTACATTGTTGACCAAATAATGCCGCTTGTTGATCACCAGCAATGCCTGCAATAGGGATACTATGTGATGCCAACATAGTATTGGTGTGTCCGTAAATTTCTGAACTACTTTTTACGGTTGGTAATATGTTTTTTGGAATGTCTAATAGTGCTAATAATTCTTCATCCCAACTAAGGGTATGAATATTATATAGTAGTGTACGCGATGCATTTGAAACATCGGTGGCGTGTACTTTACCGCCCGTTAATTTCCACAACAACCAACTATCAATAGTGCCAAAACATAATTGTCCTGCTGCTGCTTTTTCACGCGCACCCTCTACGTTATCTAGTATCCATTTTAATTTGGTACCAGAAAAATAAGCGTCAATAACAAGTCCTGTTTTTGCCTGAATATTTGCTGCGTGTCCTTGTTTTTTTAGTTCGTCGCAATAATTAGCCGTACGTCTATCCTGCCACACAATAGCATTGTAAATAGGTTGCCCCGTTTGTTTATCCCACACTACCGTTGTTTCTCGCTGGTTGGTAATACCTATTGCTGCAATTTGCGAAGCGTCAAGCCCTGCTTGCATGATAGCTTCTGATGCAACACCAATTTGTGTGCTCCAAATTTCGTTGGCATCATGTTCTACACGTCCGGCCT
>JBMSJE010000109.1:0-4243 GCA_049418605.1 Sediminibacterium sp.
CCTTCTTTTTATTACCTTGAATCGAAATTCAACAGTTTGTGCATATTAAATTAATTAAAAACAGATCTGATATTGGTGCAGGAACAAGAGGGTCTGATATGGGTATTGACGCGCTTGAAATTGCAGCAATTAATGCAGACAATGATTTTTTTAATAGACACTTATATCAGGATGTAGTAACGCATAATGAAACCATCTATCAAAAAAATACCAATAGTTTTGCACAGCGAATTGAACATGTTGCAGAGCAGTGTAATAGGGTATGTGATGCGGTAGCTACAACGCTACATCAAAATTTTTTCCCTATTGTTTTATCTGGTGACCACTCCTCAGCGCTTGGTACAATCAGCGGTATTAAAAAAGCCTATCCAAATAAACAATTGGGTGTTATTTGGATTGATGCCCATGCCGATATTCATTCGCCGTATACCTCACCTTCTGGAAATATTCATGGCATGCCACTAGCTGCAGCACTGGGTTTAGACCATACCCACATTCAAATAAATGAAATTTCTGATGATACGATTAGTCATTGGACAGATTTAAAAAACATAGGTGTTAACGGCCCTAAATTAACCCCCAATCATTTGGTGTATTTAGGATTAAGGGACTTTGAAGCAGCAGAAAAAAAAGTTATAGAAGCGGCGTCTATTTCAAATTATACAGTGGAACAGCTACGTGAACAAGGAATTCAAAATATAATTACTGACACCATTAAAAAACTAGAAGACGTTGATTACTTGTACGTTTCCTTTGATGTGGATTCGTTGGATTGTGATCAAATATCCTTTGGTACTGGAACACCGGTCAAATCAGGTTTTTTACCTGAAGAAATAAATCAAATACTTCAACAACTCGTTTCCACCAATAAAGTTGTTTGTTTAGAAATAGCAGAAATCAATCCTTTATTGGATAACAAAGGCAATAAAATGGCTGAAACAGCTTTTCAAATTCTTTCCAATTTTGAACAACAATTAACTTCCTTATAATGCAAGCACAAGATTTTAAAAACACATCTTATTATGTAGCATTAGAAGAAAAATATGGAGCGCATAATTACCATCCTTTACCTGTTGTTATTGAAAGAGGAGAAGGGGTATACTTATACGATGTAGAAGGGAAGCAATATTTTGATTTTTTAAGCGGCTACTCGGCGGTAAACCAAGGGCATTGCCATCCGGCAATTATTAAAGCCATGACAGCGCAGGCATCAAAGCTTACGCTTACTTCTAGGGCATTTTATAACAATCAACTTGGCGAATACGAACAGTATATTACACAGTATTTTGGCTACGATAAAGTCTTACCCATGAATACTGGCGTTGAGGCTGGTGAAACTGCTGTAAAGCTTGCAAGACGTTGGGCGTATGAGAAAAAAGGGGTTGCTGCAAACGAAGCCGTTATACTTTTTCCGGAAGGAAATTTTTGGGGAAGAACCATTGCGGCCATATCAAGTTCCACAGACCCTTCTAGCTATACAAATTTTGGACCCTTTGTTCCAGGATTTAAGCAAATACCCTACAACAATATTGAAGCGCTAGAAGCTGCACTTCAAAATAAAAATGTTGCTGCATTTATGGTAGAGCCCATTCAGGGTGAAGCCGGTGTCATTGTTCCAGACAACGGTTATTTAAAAGCAGCTTATGATTTGTGTAAACAACACAATGTACTTTTCATAGCAGATGAAATTCAAACAGGCCTATGTAGAACGGGCAAATTATTGGCTTCCGATTACGACGATGTGCGACCAGATATTTTAATGTTAGGAAAAGCACTGAGTGGTGGGGTTATGCCAATTAGCGCCGTATTATGTGACAATGATATTATGGATACCATAAAGCCTGGTGAACACGGAAGCACTTTTGGTGGAAATCCACTTGCTTGTGTGGTAGCTATGGCTGCACTAGGCGTATTACGTGATCAACATTTAGCGGATAATGCCTATGAAATGGGTCAATTATTTAGGTCTGAATTAGAAAAAATAAATTCACCATTTATAAGCATTGTAAGAGGTAAAGGACTTTTAAATGCGATTGAAGTAACGCATCAAAACCCAAATGCTGCCTGGGATTTTTGTTTGGTGTTAAAAGAAAATGGATTACTTGCTAAACCTACCCACGGCAATAAAATAAGATTTGCGCCACCACTAATCATTACGCGTGATCAAATTTTAGAAAGCATTACCATCATTCAAAAATCTTTGAATGAGTTTTTAGGCGTATAGGCTTATCTTTTCTTTGTATAAACATCAATCACTCTTGTATTAGGTGTAGGCCTGTCGGTATAATACAAAAACTTTACCCTTCCGCTATTGGGGTTTATGGTTAGAGGGATATAGTGGTTGGTAAGTGTATTGTCAATTTCCCAACTAGGGTTTGTAAAAGTATTATCGCCATTATTTATCCAAACCCGAGAGTTTAAATTTTGTCCAATATTGACAAAGAAAAATACATCTTGAAAGCCGTCAAAGTTTAAATCAACCACTAGATAATCTCTTGTGCCACCTGAATTAAATGTTGGTTGAAGTGTCGAAATTTCATCAACTATATTTGAATTATCGGCTCTGGATCTAAATATTTTTTGTTGACCGGGACCCGCTTCAACAAAATAAAATAAATGTGTTTTATTTACATCTTTAGGGTTTTTTAAGCCCATTATTTTATAGCAACCAAATGTTAGTCCAAAAGGTGAAACATTTGAAAGATTGCTTGCAATAAATCCAGTAGAATTTGTGTTCACTTTTTTAATGAATGTATTGGGCGTATTACCTCTGTCAATATAAGGCGCAGAAATGATTTCAGCCTGTTTGTCACCATCAATATCTGCTATGAATACACTACCCGTTTGATTGTTAATTGTAAGGTTTGATTTTTTTGTAAGACCACTGTTGCCATTTAAGTATAGCATCATTTCTTCACTTCCAAAATTTTGTACCACTAAATCATTTTTTCCATCTCCATCAACATCTCCAACTGCCGAATTATGATAAAATCTGTTTGTTGTAGTAACATCCGCAATATCCCCTTTGGCAAAGCTGCCATCTGCTTTTCCAACAAAATACCGACATACATAACCTGGATATTGGCCATTTACCATCATTGATTGCAATTCCTTTCCGTGGTCAGAAATAAATAAATCTTTAATACCATCGTTATTTAAATCTTCATACCAGAAAGGTGATTTTGGAAAACCAGCTTCAATATACCCACCTAAAAATGAACTCGTGTTTTCAGTTAAACCACCTGATGTAGTATCTACAGAAAATGACCTAAAAAAATCATATGGAAGTGTTTGGTTATTTGCAAAGCAGGTAATTAAATGATATTTCCCATTTTTTTCAATTACTTTAAATGTTTCAGGGTGAACATCCGGTAAATTAAGTGATTTAGATAGTACCACATTAACAGATGCGCCATATTTTGTCGCATAATCAATAGTAGGAACTGTTGGGGTAGTTGGTGTTGTTGGATTTGGTGGTGTTGGGGCGCTTGGTCCAGATTTTCCGCAAGCGATGAGCATAAAAAAAGAAACGTATAGTAAAGGCGTTAATTTCATTTTTTATGTAAATATAATTAAATCTTAATATTACTTTATCATTTCATACACAAAATTAAGCCGGTCAGGTTCGTTGTAATACGCAACCATTTCTTCACTAATTTTTTTTGCACCTAATTTTTCTATGGCTATTTGCGATCTAATATTGAATGCACCAATATGAAAAATAACTTTTTCAATATAGATAAAAGCATAGTTTAACATGAGTGTTTTTACTTGCTGATTGATGCCTTGCCCCCAGCAGTCTCTACTAAAAAAAGTGTAACCAATTTTTATTTCCTTCTCAAGTGGTTTATAATCGTAAAACCTAGTGGACCCAAGGGCTTTACCCGTATCTACGTCCCTAACAATAAATGCGCCACCTGATTCTAGGGCACCTTCAAAAAACGATTCAAACACTTCTTTTTGATACCTGTTAGGGTTAGGATGTTGCTCCCATATAAGCGGATCTGATGCGGCCGCATAGAGTTCATCGAAGTGAATGGGCAGCAGCGGTTCCAGCCGAATTAAATGGTTGCTTAAATGATTGGGTTGCAGGTTCATGAAGCTAAATTTACCAATTAATTGAGCATAAAACGGCTCCCAAGGCTTGCAAAACGAAAGCCTTGTTTTTCTATTGCTATTCTTTGAGGGCTTGTTTTGTTATGCGCTGGATTGGTATGGTTTAAATGAATAAAGTAAATTTTTT
>JBMSJE010000110.1:0-4214 GCA_049418605.1 Sediminibacterium sp.
AAAATATACCAGGGCAGGTATGCATCTGGAAGCCCTATTGCAGTGATAGAAGGCAATAAGATCTATCGAGGTAGGTATGCGTCGGGAAGTCCTGTGGGCGTGATTGAAGGAAATAAAATATATCGGGGTAGGTATGCATCAGGTAGTCCAGTAGGCGTCATTGAAGGGAATAAAATTTATCAAAGACGTTATGCCTCTGGCAGCCCTATTGCTATTACACAAAACGGGGGCGGTGCTTGTGCATTTGCAGCAGCTGCGTATTTGTTGTTGTTGTAAACTATCCCGCTTTGCGTGATAGTTTAGCTTCTTCATTTCTCACCAACTTACGAAAGCAAGCTTTCGACGTTGTCTCAAAATGAAGAAGCCCCAACACATGTGTTGAGGCTTTGTGGTCCCGCCAGGAATCGAACCTGGATCTAAAGTTTAGGAAACTTCTATTCTATCCATTGAACTACGGGACCATCCTTAAAAGGGTAGCAAAAATAATAGATAAACCCTTACCGCCACAAAATGCTTGTGGGTTGGCCGCTTTTAATAAAACAATGTATCTTAGCGGCTCAAATTTAAAGGGATGCAGTTCTACAATATCATCATCAAATACCGTTTTTGGCTAAGCTTATTGCTGCTTGTGCTAGGCCTTGTATTAAATTTTACTGGCACCGGTTTTTGGCCAACTTTTCCTATTTACCTCGTTTTTACGATAGGTATACTCAGTCATTTTTTTATCGGACCACTTCGTTTGATTCAAGAGCCTATGGAGCAGGGTAATGTTGAAGAGGTAGAAAAAATATTAAAATCGGTTTGGTTTCCGGGATTACTTTACAAGCCTGTACGTTCTACGTATTATACCATCAAAGGAAACCTAGCCATGATGACGCAAGATTTTGACAGTGCCGAAAAGCACCTAAAAATGAGTAACGATTTAGGCTCACCCATGCCAGAGGCAGAAGGTGCTAATAAATTACAGCTTGGTATGATGTCGATGCAAAAAGGGGATCTTAAGCAAGGCGAATCTTATATCAGAGCTGCTATCAGACTTGGTATTCCTGACAAAGAAAGTGAAGCAGTTGCTTACTTAACCATGTGTCAAATTTTTATCAATAAGCGTGAGTTTAGAGCTGCTAAAGATTTTTTTAGAAAAGCAAAAGCTTGTAAGCCAACCACAAAACAGGTGCTTGATCAGGTAAAAGAAATAGAAAAATATATTTCTAGAATGCCTGGTTAATTGCATACGCTATTACCCATGTTAGACATTCAAAAAGTTACTACACAAGGTCCGGCATTAGAAAGCATTAAAACGCTATTTAAAGCGTATTTGGGGGAGCTCAATGAAGACCTTTGTTTTCAATCTTTTGATAACGAAATCGACAATCCTTTGTATAAATACAGCGCGCCGGTAGGCGCGCTTTTTATTGCACTCTATAATGCTACACCTGTTGGCTGTATTGCTTTACAGCCCTTGCCAGAAGCGGGTACATGTGAAATGAAAAGATTGTATGTTAATCCCGAGTATCGAAAATTAGGTATAGGTGATGCACTCGTAAATGCTTTATTACAAGAAGCAAAAATACTGGACTACACCCTCATGAAATTGGATACATTGGAGAGGCTTCAAGCTGCTATAAAACTCTACCAAAAATTTGGATTTGAAACTGTTAACGCCTACTACGATAACCCACTTCCAAGCGTTGTGTATATGCAAAAAGAGCTGCGTTAAAAACGAAGCGCTAATTTATAATTTTCCTTCAATCACATCTTCTATCACGCGCGCAAAATGCAAATGTTCTAGTGCATGCACTTTGGTAGCAAGCGTATCCGGTGTATCATTTGCATCAACTGTGCAAGCAGCTTGAAACAAATGTTCGCCCTCATCATACTGCCCATTTACATAATGGATGGTGATACCAGATTCTTTTTCACCAGCAGCAATGACAGCCTCATGAACGCGTGAACCGTACATGCCTTTGCCACCATATTTTGGAAGTAATGACGGATGAATATTTATCATGTGTCTTGGATATGCGTTTAAAAAAGCTTCTGGCATTTTCCATAAAAATCCTGCGAGCACTATAAAATCAATTTCATATTTCGCAAGTTCTTTCACATACATATTGCCGTGTTCAAAATCCTTTTTTTCTAGCATGAGAACTGGCACATCATTATCAGCGGCAATTTGTAAAACCCCAGCGCCAGGTTTATTGCAAACAATAAGTGATATTCTAATGGAAGGATGCCCCTTAAAATGTTCTATAATTTTTAACGCATTAGAGCCGGCACCTGACGCAAATAGGGCCAAATTGCGTTTTTTAATGCTAAAACTCCCATTTTGGGGTTTTGGTGCCTTACTTGACACCCCAAAAATGGTTTGACTCATTTTTCGGAGGTAATTTCTAAAAAATCCAAATTGACCCATTGGAATGCTTATTACGATCACGCAAAGAGGCCATAACAAACACATTAAAACTATATATAATACATAATAAAGTATGCCAGATTCAATACCAGTAAGGGTTAGAAGCGTTCTACCTAGGTACCCACAGCTACTCCCACCAATGGCAAAAGTGCTAAAAACGAGCACAAAAGAAGTCCAACTTAATTTCCATTTTTCCTTCAATCGCTTAAACATGGTTCAAAATTGCATAAAAAAGCCGACAAATACTTGAAACTCAATATTGTCTTAGGTAAAAAAAAGTGAGATAGTATTCGCTATTGTCAGCTTCCTGACATATTTTTGCGCGCAATTAAGGATATTTTTCCACCTATAGAATTCGTTTGTGTATATGACATCTTTCAGAAGCAACACAAGTCGCATCGTCAAGAACTGCTTTTTAAGTGCAGTTTTCTTGTTGGGCCTTTTAGTTACAAATACCGTTACAGCCCAAGACGGCAAAACCTTGTTTAATACCAATTGTGCTTCCTGTCATCAGGTGCATAAAAACTCTACAGGCCCTGCGCTTGCTGGGGTTGAAGGCCGTTGGGAAAGTAAAGAAAAGTTATATTCTTGGATCAAGAATAGTGCTGCCTTTTTGAAAACAGGTGATGCGTATGCGAACAAATTATACCTCGAGTATAACAAAACAGCCATGAATCTTTTTCCAAATTTAAAAAACGAGGAAATTGATGCCATCTTAAAGTACGTAGCTTCTGTTCCTGCCCCAGGTACAGCCGCTCCGGGTGCAGCAGCAGCAGGTGCACCAGCCGAAGATGATAATTCTTTATTATTTGGAATTTTATCATTGATTTTGGCGGTAGTAGCACTTATTTTATTACAAGTAAATGCCAATCTAAAAAAATTAGCAGACAGTCGTGAAGGGCATACACCAGAACAAGATGTTCCGTTTTGGAGAAACAAAAGATACATCGCATTTTTAGCCGTTGTGTTTTTTATAGTGGGTGGTTACCTCGTATCAAAAAGTGCGATGGGCCTAGGTAGAAGTAAAGACTACCAACCGGTTCAGCCAATTTACTATTCTCACAAAGTGCACGCTGGTATCAACCAAATCAATTGTCAATATTGTCATACCGGTGTTTACCAAGGTAAGCAAGCAACCATTCCTTCGGTTAACGTTTGTATGAATTGTCATATGGCCATCAACGAATACAAAGGAGAAAAAATCTTTACAGAAGATGGTGAAGAAGTAAATGGTACACAAGAGATTGAAAAATTATACAAATACGCAGGTTTTGAGCCAGGTAAACCATGGGACGCTTCAAAAGCAAAACCAATTGAGTGGGTTCGTATCCACAATTTACCGGATCATGTTTATTTCAACCACGCACAGCACGTAAAAGCAGGTCAAGTGGCTTGTCAAACCTGTCATGGCGAAATCCAAAAAATGGGTGAAGTAAAACAACAAAATGACCTTAGTATGGGCTGGTGTATTAATTGTCACCGCGAAACAAAGGTTCAATTTAAAGACAATGGTTTTTATAGCATTTATGAAAAATACCACCAAGATTTAAAATCTGGAAAAATGGATAGCACCAAAGGTGTTACCGTTGAAAACATTGGTGGCACGGAGTGTCAAAAGTGTCACTATTAATAACAACATTATACCCGATAATAAATATATCATGGAGCAAAAAAAGTACTGGCAAAGTTTTGGAGAAAAGAATCAGTCTACTGCTTACAATCAAGATGTAAAAGATGAGTTCAAAGAAGAGCTTCCTTTTGTTGAAGACGAAAGCAAAAGTTTTCTCGAAACTGCTGCACC
>JBMSJE010000111.1:0-4028 GCA_049418605.1 Sediminibacterium sp.
TAGCATTCATTTGCTGATATATATGTACCAGGGTTTCAATGGCATTTTTACCTGTTTCGCCCATATCGGCGCTAAAATCATTGACATATAAATCAATGTGTTGACGCATCACAGCTTCGCTCATTTCTTGTGCGTGACAAGATACATATTCACTAATGGTAGGGTAATTGTTAAAAGCATACGCTACACTTTTAGCAATCAGTTGGTCCACTTGTTGCATGATGGGTTTTGGAATTCGGTTGCTTGCCACAACGCCACCAAGTGCAATTGGGCTTTTTGTTTTTGTTTCCCACTCAGCACCTAAATCCGTTATTTTATAAAGTCCTTTTTGTGTGTAGGTGAACCTATTTTCGTGAATGATAACACCAGCATCTACCTCACCAGATAAAACAGCGGCTTCTATTTCATTAAATACATAAAACGAAATGTTTGTAGCATTTGGGTAAACGTAAGAAAATAGTAAATAGGCAGTTGTGTTTTTGCCCGGAATGGCAATGCGTAAATGATTTACCTCATCAGGGGTAATATTTGGGTCTTTGCAAATTAAAAGTGGTCCAACCCCATTACCCATGGCGCCTCCACTATTTAATAAGGTATGGGTATTTAGTAACAAAGGCATAACGCCATAGCTGATTTTAGAAAAATCAAATCTATTTTCTAATGCAAAATTATTAAGGGTTTGAACGTCTTCTAGGTGCACTTCAAAATCCAAGCCTTCCGTGTCAATTTTTTTATTAACAAGCGCGTCAAAAATAAAAGTATCGTTTGGGCAGGGAGAAAAACCAAGACTAAACTTCATGACACTATTTATTTAAACTATTTTCTAATGCAGCTAAATAAGTAATTACATAAGCTTCTAACTGCTCAATCGATTCTTTGAGTTTCCATTTTGCTTTATTTCTTTCCCCCACATAATTTGATATAGTCCTTATTTGAATAAATGGCGTTTTGGTGAGGCCTCCAACATAATGTAGGGCGGCGCCTTCCATACTTTCTAAAACAGGGTTATGCGCTGCAATTATTTCTTTGATTCGTTTTGCCGAGGTTGTAACTTCATTAATGGTAACCGCTGCTACCGTATCGGTTTTCAAAATATTGAGTGGCCTAATACCCTGGTTCATTAGCTTTCTTTTTTTAAAAGGAGCTTCATTCTCTTTTTGTAAACCAGTTTCAAATAGATCTTTAAAAGTATCATTTTCACGCACGCCTAAATCTGCAATTGATTCGGAGGCAACTACCATAACTTTTCCAAGGGGCTCCTTTTTACTATAACTACCAGCAATACCCATTTGAATGATCAAATCTGGCTTGTGGGTGGTAGCAAGTTGGGTAAGTTTTACCCCAGAGGCGAGCATACCTATACCGGTTGCATGAAAGCTAATTTTTAGTTTACTTTTTTTGAAAACTTGGCTTGCTTTTTTTGCACAACCATCTAGTTCAAGGTTCGTGGCAGCTGTTATAATTACCCGCATAGAGTACAAAAATACTCCGATTCTGCCTACCTTTGCCAAAATATTGGTCAGATGGTTTATTTAACAAGACAGGAACATTTTAACGCAGCCCATAAATTATACAATCCCAATTGGTCTAATGAGCAAAACAACGCGGTATTTGGCGTTTGTGCAAACGAGAATTGGCATGGCCACAATTATGATTTGTATGTAACGGTTAAGGGCAACCCGAATCCGGAAACAGGATTTGTATATGACGTTAAAAAGTTAAGTCAGTTAATTAAAAGCCAGGTAATTGATAAGTTAGACCATAAAAACCTCAATTTGGATGTGGATTTTATGACCGGTAAGTTATGTAGTACCGAAAATTTGGCCATTGCCATTTGGGAGCAATTGGCGCCACATTTGCCTGGATCTGTGGAGCTTCACTGCATAAAACTCTTTGAAACGCCACGTATTTACGTCGAATATTTCGGTAAATAGGGCATTTTTACATTTTTTAAGGCTAGTTTAAACAAATTTACTTGCGTCTTGTTATTATCTTTGACGTCAGGTTCTTTTGTTAATGTAGAACGCAAAAGGCAGGGCCACTTGATCAGCACACTTCTGAAACAGTGCCTAGCCATTAACAAAATCCTTACTTGATTTAATAATTTTTTATGTGGGTGTAAGTGTACGTCCCAAAACAAGATCCCAACGCATTAGCAATGGATAAACATAAAGTATCTGTTTTTAGAAAGGAGCATTTTAATGCAGCACACCGTTTGCACAACAGCACATGGACTCCCGAAAAAAACAATGAGGTATTTGGTCTTTGCAACAATCCAAATTTTCATGGTCATAACTATGAATTGATTGTTCAGGTTACGGGCTATCCGGATCCTGAAACGGGGTATGTAATTGATACCAAAAAATTAAGTGATCTTATCAAACAAGAAGTGCTCGCTAAGTTTGATCACAAAAACTTAAACCTCGACACTACATTTTTCGCAACACTTAATCCAACTGCCGAAAACATTGCCGTTGTGATTTACGAAATTTTAAGAGCAAAAATTAATTCAACATTAGATTTAAAAATCAGATTATATGAAACAGAACGAAACTTTGTCGAATATCCATCTTAAGGATGGTAAGATTATTCTTACAGAAGAGGAAATTGATGCGGCTGGAGACAATCATATCAGTACTTCTGTGGATACCCCCATGCGCGCGCGCGCATTTGATCAATCGGAAGATGAAAAAATTGCAGCAATCGAAGAAAGGTTTGCAGAAATCATGGATATCCTAGGCCTCGACTTAACAGATGATAGTTTACGTGGTACGCCAAAGCGTGTTGCTAAAATGTACGTGAAAGAAATTTTCAATGGCTTAAATCCGGCTAATAAACCTAAGATGGCGCTATTTGAAAATAAATACAAGTACAATGAAATGCTCGTAGAAAAAAACATTTCTTTTTACAGTAATTGTGAGCATCATTTTGTACCCATTATGGGTAAGGCGCACATTGCATATATAAGTAATGGTACCGTAGTAGGGCTTAGTAAATTAAACCGCCTTGTAGATTATTTTGCGAAACGTCCACAAGTACAAGAGCGTTTAACCATGCAAATTGCCAAAGAACTACAAAAAGATTTAGGTACCGACGATGTGGCTGTTTTAATTGACGCAAAACATTTGTGTGTAGCAAGTAGAGGGGTAGAAGATGATACATCATCTACTGTTACTGCTTTTTATGGCGGTAAATTTAAAGACGAAAAAGTGAGAGAAGAGTTTTTACGTTATTTGGGTTTGAATACACATTTTTAAGTACGCATTTATTTTTTAAACCCCGACATTAAAAGTGTCGGGGTTTTTTATTTACTTTGAGTTCTAAATCATTACTTATGAGTAAGCACGCGTATGTATTTCCTGGTCAAGGTTCTCAATTTATTGGTATGGGAAAGGCTTTGTATGAAAGTAATCCAGTAGCCAAAGAGTTATTTGACAGGGCCAATACAATAGTAGGTTTTGATATTAGTGAAGTTATGTTTAATGGAACCGATGAAGCCTTAAAGCAAACGAATGTAACGCAACCTGCTGTTTTTTTACATTCAGTAATTGCCTATAAAACACTTGAACATGGGACGCCAGATATGGTTGCTGGCCATTCGTTGGGAGAATTTTCGGCACTGGTTGCAAATGGAGTTTTAGAGTTTGAAGATGCATTAAAGCTGGTTAGTATCAGAGCGGCTGCCATGCAAAAAGCATGTGAATTGGTGCCTTCAACAATGGCAGCAGTGCTAGCACTAGCAGATGATACAGTAGCTACTATTTGTGCAGAAGTGATGTCAGAAACAAACGAAGTAGTGGTAGCAGCAAATTATAATTGTCCGGGTCAGTTGGTTATCAGTGGATCTATAAAAGGTATTGAAATAGCATGCGAGCGAATGAAAGCCGCTGGCGCAAAACGTGCACTGGTACTTCCTGTGGGTGGTGCTTTTCATAGTCCACTAATGGCACCTGCCCGCGAAGAATTAGCAGCTGCCATCGAAGCAACAAATTTTGCAAATCCAATTTGCCCGGTATATCAAAACGTAG
>JBMSJE010000112.1:0-4009 GCA_049418605.1 Sediminibacterium sp.
TTGTATTTGAAATTACTATTTATAGACTACGAAGAAAAGTATGCCATCATTGAACTCATTGGCGAATGGAATGATGCCATTGAAAATGACATCATGGAACTCAAAAGAGAAATTGTATATCACCTTTCTAAACAAGGCATTTGTAAATATATTTTGATCTGTGAAAATGTTTTAAATTTTCATAGTAGTGATAAAGAATATTATCAAGAATGGTACGACGATGTTTCTGACGAAAATGGTTGGATGGTTGCGCTTAACATGCCAGCGCAAACACAGCAAGATTTTAAACAAAAAAAACTACACTATTATATCGAGCTCATGGAAATTGACAATTGGCGAAACTTTAAGCCAGGCCATTTGTTTGAAAAAATAAACTTTGAGCTATCCAACAGGCTAACCTTATAATAAAAAGTATTTGGCGTTTTCTTTCAAACAAACCTCATAACTTTCCCCAACTGTGTAGTTAGCATCTAAACTAGCAACCTGTAAGGTTAACTCGTTTATTTTAAACGTTATTAAATAGTGGCTACCACAAAATGCAATACCTACAATATTTCCTTCAAACCCTTTACCAGTAGGCTTTATAAGGCTTAATTGAGAAGGCCTAATAAACAATTGTTGATTGTCATTTGCTTCGGGAATCAATGTTTTTAGGGCTGGAAAAATCCCAACGCTGATACAATTACAGGTTCCCAATAATTCCGCTTCATACTCGTTTTGTGGTGTATAAAATATGGTAGCAGGATGATCGTCTCTTACAACTGCGCCCTCTTTAATAAGTAACATTCGGTTAGCCCAAGGAAGTAAATCTGCGGCGTCATGCGATACTAAAACACAAGTAGTATCAAAATGTATAGCAATATCCGAAATCACATCCTGCATAATTTGCTTGTGAATTTTATCCAAATTAGAAAAAGGTTCGTCTAGTAATAACAATGCAGGCTCAGTAGTAAGCAATTGAGCAAGTACAATGCGCTGTTTTTCTCCCCCTGAAATTTGATTGGTTTTACGTGCTAGTAAATGCTCTATTCTACATACCTCATAGATATGACGGGCCCTTGCAGGTTCCATTTTATTCGCCATTTCAAGTAACTCTTCTACCCTATAATTGTTACGAAGCTCAAAATGCTGCGACAAAAAAGCAATTTTATGATGACCCGGAATGAGTTGTTCACTCGGCATTAAAATTCGATCTCCATTAAAAAGTACCGATCCGGTAGTAGGTTCTAGTAAACCCGCCATCATTTTTAGAAGGGTGGTTTTCCCGGAACCCGTTTCACCAGCAATGGCTAATTTTTGCCCTTTGGGAAGCCCAAAAGATATGGTGGCGTTAACAGATTCGCCTAGATGATTTTTAGCTACACCACAGACCTCTAATAAAAACATACAATAAAATTAAGCCATTCATCTATTAGCAAGCGTTAATTCGTATATTTGAAAATAAAATATTTCTAAAATGGCTTTACCCGTAAATAATTCTAAAGCAGGCAAACCTGGAACTAAAAACCAGGCCAACAAAGCACAAGGATCTAAATTTATTGCAAAACCAGGCACCAAAGCAGTGACTGTTGGCAAAAAACCAATTAAAACTGGTGGTTCGAGGGGAAGTTAATCGACTACCCTTAATAGGTTAAATCTTCGTAGGCAGCTTGCAATTCCGAATAAGCATGTTTGTCTCCTGCTAATTTGCAGGCATCTAATCCTTTTTCATACCAGGTAATTGCTTCTGCTTGTTCACCCAATTTTTCAAGTAGTTTGGCCAAATGATAATAGCTACCTACATAACTAGGCGTTTCGGTAACAATAGCCGTAAATAATTCCCTAGCTTCCTGGTCTTTGCCAATTTTAAGGTATTCGAGCGCTAAAGCATGCCTTAAAAAGTTATCAGACGGCTGGGCAGCCAAAAAACTTAACAATTTTTCTATCCGATCCATAAACCAAAGATAGACGAACTTTGTAATTAAAATGATACCTATATTTGCAAATAGTTGTTTATGCAACTATGTAAATCCTAGGATAAACGAGAACATATGAAAATACTAGTTTGTATCAGTAAAACGCCAGATACCACAGCTAAAATTGCATTTGCAGATGGGGGAAAAAAATTTGAGGAAGCAGGTGTGCAGTGGATCATCAACCCCTACGACGAGTGGTATTCTCTGGTACGCGCCATTGAGTTAAAAGAAAAAGATCCTGCCACTATTATACATTTAGTAACAGTGGGTGGTGCAGATGCAGAACCAATTATTAGAAAAGCATTAGCGCTTGGTGGTGATGAAGCCATCCGTATCAATACCGATAGCACTGATAGCTTTTATATTGCTGCACAAATTGCAGCAGTTGCGGACACTGAAAAGTATGACATTATATTTACCGGAAAAGAAACAATCGATTACAACGGTGCTTCTATTGGCGGTATGATTGCAGCGCTAGTTGACGCTCCCTATATTTCATTAGCAACTTCTTTTTTAATAGACGGATCAACTGCTACAATTACAAGAGAAATAGAAGGCGGTGAAGAAATAGTAACTGTTAACACCACTGTTGTTGTAAGTTGTCAAAAAGGTGTTGCCGAACAGCGTATACCTAACATGCGTGGTATTATGGCTGCACGTACCAAACCACTTAAAGTGCTAGAACCCGCAGCAGCAGACAGTTTAACAAGCATAGAAAGTTTTGAACTTCCTGCTCCAAAAGCTGGCGTTAAACTGGTGAGCCCAGATAATGTAGAAGAACTTGTTCGTTTATTACATGATGAAGCAAAAGCTATTTAATTTATTTTAAGATTATAATTATGGTACTCGTATATATAGATCACCAAGACAATCAGATTAAAAAAAGTTCATTAGAAGCAGTTACCTATGGTGTTGCACTTGCAAAACTATTAGGTAAAGAGGCGCATGGTTTACTACTAGGAACCGTTAACGATGACCTAGCAGGGCTTGGTGCTTACGAACTAAAAAATATATATCAAATTAATGATGCAGCACTCGCTCATTTTGATGCACAAGTATTTGTAAAAACTATTGCTGCAGCTGCAACTAAAGTTGGCGCTACTACCCTAGTATTTTCGCATAACCAAACGGGTAAAGCAGTATCTGCGGGTGTGTCTGCACTATTAAAAGCAGGCCTCGTTACTGGTGCTATTGAACTTCCAAAAACAGATGCTGGTTTTGTTGTTAAAAAAACAGTGTTTTCAGGAAAAGCATTTGCCAATGTTTCGATTCAAACTGCCATAAAAATTATCTCATTAAGTCCAAATAGTTTTCATACCACGAGCGGCGCTGCTGCAACGGCTAGCATCACTCCACTTGATATTCCTGTTAGTGCTGGTCATGTAAAAATTACTGCTGTAAACAAAACAAGCGGTGAAATTTCATTAACCGAAGCTGACATAGTTGTAAGTGGTGGCCGTGGCTTAAAAGGACCCGAAAACTGGGGAATTTTACTAGACCTCGCCAAAGAATTGGGTGCTGCAACAGCATGTAGCAGACCGGTTGGTGATGCACATTGGCGTCCGCACCATGAGCACGTGGGTCAAACAGGTGTGCAGGTTGCCCCTAATTTATACATTGCCATTGGTATTTCTGGCGCTATACAACACCTGGCTGGGGTTAATAGAAGCAAAACCATTGTGGTGATTAATAAAGACCCAGAAGCACCATTTTTTAAAGCCGCCGACTACGGAATTGTAGGTGACGCCTTTGAAGTAATCCCTAAATTAACCGATGCGATTAAAAAAATGAAAGCATCTGCCTAGTTTTTGCGGCCCTTCTGTTCAATTCTATATTTTTTGAATTAATTTCGTGTTGTCTATGAAAAAAATAGAACTCGAAATAGTAGCCCTGTCCCATAGTATCACCCAATCGCATTCTTATGCCGTTGTACTAGGTGAAGCAGGCGGTGGCACTAGAAGGCTTCCTATTGTAATTGGCGGTTTTGAAGCGCAGGCTATTGCTGTTGCTTTAGAGGATATGCATCCTAGCAGACCCCTCACCCACGATTTACT
>JBMSJE010000113.1:0-3962 GCA_049418605.1 Sediminibacterium sp.
GGCGTAACAATGCCGTAACACGCCAAAAGTAGTTTTGCTTCATAAATGAAATACCCAGTGAAGCAATTATTATCTATCCTTTTTTTACTTGTATTTAGCGCAACGATATCTGCTCAAAAATCTAAAATTGTTGGTAAAGTTACCAACAGTAAAAACGAGGCCTTAGCAAGTGTTACCGTTAAATTATCGGGTGCAGCAACTGCCATGACTAGAACTGATGTGGATGGCCGTTTTTCTTTTGTTGTTGAAGCGGAAAAAAAATATACACTTACTTTAAGTTATGTTGGCTATCAAGAAAAAGTGGTAGAAGAAGTAACAGTAACCAAAGCTGGCGATGAAGAAACAGTAAATATTATCTTAAACGAAGGCGGTAAAGTTTTATCAGATGTTGCGGTTAAAGCAACCACTAGAACTGCCACTGCAAAAGGTGAAACCGTTAACGCCTTAATTACTTTTCAAAAAAATACAAATACCGTTGCTTCTGTAATTTCAGGAGAAGCTATTAAGCGTTCTCCAGATAAAAATACAGGTGAAGTTCTTAAACGTACCCCAGGTGCAAGTATCCAAGAAGGAAAATTTTTGATTGTAAGAGGTTTAGCTGAGCGTTATAATTTAGCATTATTGAATGGTGTACCACTTGGAAGCACTGAGCCTGATAGAAAAGCATTCTCTTTTGATTTGATCCCTGCTAACATGATTGATAATATTGTTATCAATAAAGCGTTTGTTCCAGAACTTCCAGGCGAGTGGGCAGGTGGTTTAATTCAAGTAAATACAAAAGATATTCCTTCTAAAAACTTTTTTAACCTACAATTTGGTTCTGGCTTTAACACCCAGGCTGTACAAGGAAATTTTTATGAATACAAAGGTGGTAAAACAGACTTTTTAGGAATAGATGACGGTATGCGTTCTTTACCTGCTACGTATACGACCAAGTCTGCGTTTGATATTTTACCAAGTGCCGACAAGTCTTACATTGGTTCTACTATGCAAAATATTTGGGCCCCACAAATTGCTAGCAGCTTAAACCGTTTAAACGGACAATTCCAAATGAGCGGTGGCTTTACCAAAGATTTTAAAGGCACAAAAAAATTAGGTGCCATTTTTGCAGTTAACTATAATAAATCAGCGAGATTATTAAAGGGAACCAATAGTGGATTTAACTTTATTGGTGATGGCACTTTTACGCCGGATTTTAATTTTAAAGATGACAGATATAGCAATGATCTTTTATGGGGTGGCTTAGCAAATGTTACTTTTCAATTTAACAACAACAACAAAATTTCTGCTAAAACATTATTTAATATCAATGCCACAGACTTTACTTCATTAAGAACGGGTGTTGAAGGAAATGGTAATCAGTTTTTTGATAGCACCAGAGGTTACGAATATGGATTTAAGCAAAACACATTTTGGAACTCTCAAATTACCGGTGAGCACAACTTAAAAGCAAATGTTTTAAAGTTTAAATGGTATGGTTCATTTACTTTACTAGATAGCTACACGCCAGATCAGCGCAGATTATACTATTTAAAAAATAATAGTTCAGTTACCAACCCTTATACAGCTGTATTGTCTAACGTATTATCTCAAAAAAGTGGTAACCGCTTTTATCAAAACCTGAACGATTATATATATAATGCTGGTGCTGATATAGCCTACACATTTAATGCACTGGGCAGCAAACAAACGCTTAAAGGCGGATATTCTTTCCAAGTTAAAGACCGTTTGTTTGACGCAAAGCCTTTCTCAATTTATTTACCAAGAGACAATGCGGCTATTCGTTTGTTAGGGCCAGAAAGTATTTTTGCGCCTAGCAATTTTGGTAGAGGAGAAGTATACAGTAACTTATTAGCTTTTGACGCAATTAGAGGTAATTTATTCCGTTACCTTGCCAATACCATTTTAAATGCTGGTTATGTTCAATTAGACAATCAACTTGGTAATAAATTGCGCGTTATTTGGGGCTTAAGGGTTGAAGATTATGATCAATTAATTGGTAGTGTTTACAAAAACGATCCGCGTCATAACTATTCTCGCGTTACAGATTTCTTACCTGGTTTAAATGCAACATACAAGGTTAATAACTTAACCAACTTACGTTTTTCTGCTTCACAAACAGTTGTAAGACCTGAGTTTAGAGAGCTTGCTACTTTCCAGTATTACGACTTTGATTTAAATGCTGCCGTGCAAGGTTTGCCAACACTTGAGCGTACTAAAATTACCAACTTAGATTTACGTTATGAACTCTATCCTGCTTCTGGTGAGGTAATCACTTTTGGCGCTTTTTATAAATATTTCAATAAGCCTATTGAGATGGTATACAACTTTGGAGCGGGTGGTTCAAGTGTATTTAATTTTGCTAATCCTAATAGCGCCAATGCTTATGGAGTTGAATTTGAAATCAGAAAAAAATTAGACTTTTCTGAAACCTTTAAAAACTTTACACTACAGGCTAATGGATCTTATATTAGCAGTCGTGTGAAAGATGGCAATTTAGCCCTTGATAGACCATTGCAAGGTCAGTCTCCCTACTTAATTAACTTTAGTGCACTTTACGATTTACCCGAAAAAGGTTTTAGTGCAACTGTATTATACAATCAAATTGGTCGTCGTGTAACTTTTGTGGGTAGCCTTGATCAACCAGATATTTATGAATCCTCAAGACCTGTCATTGATTTTCAGGTGAGCAAAAAGTTTGCTAAAAACAAAGCTGAGTTAAAACTCAATATTCAAGATATTTTAAATCAAACATTATATTTCTACCAAAACCCTGATGGCAATACAAGACTGGATAAAACAAAAGATCCATTCCGTTTAAGCCGTCAAACTGGTACAAATATTGGAATAAGCTTTGCTTACTCACTTTAATAATTATAAAAATTCTTAAACCAAATAAAAATGAAAAAGTCGGTTTTGTTAGCAGCAGCTTTTGTTGCACTTATTGCTACAAGTTGTAGAAAAATTGAAATGGATGGTGGAACGAACGTTATCCAACAACCTACTACACCAGGTGTTCAAACCATTATTTTAAAAGGTCGTATCGATAAGGATACAGTTTTAAGAGAAGGTAATAATTACATCTTGAGTGGTATCGTTTATATCGTTAATAATGCAACGTTAACAGTTCAGCCAGGTGTTACTGTAAAAGGTGACTACGTGGGTGCTAACGTGGCTGCGCTTGTAATTACCCGTGGTGCAAAAATCATTGCTGATGGTACACAAGAAAAACCAATTGTATTTACATCTAACTCTCCGGTTCCGCGTTCAGGTGACTGGGGTGGTATCGTAATTTGTGGTAAAGCACAAGTAAATACAGCCTTTACTGGAACTGGCGGCGGTACTGGTGTATTGCAAGTAGAAGGTGGTATTGACAATTCATTTGGGGATGGTTTAGCAGGCGGTGGCGCATCGCCTAATAACGCAGATAACTCTGGTATTTTGCGTTATGTAAGAATTGAGTATGCAGGTTATGCATACCAACCAGATAAAGAAATTAATAGCTTAACCATGGCAGCTGTAGGTAGCGGAACTATTATCGACTACGTGCAAGTTACTTATGCAAAAGATGATGCATTTGAGTGGTTTGGTGGTACTGTAAACTGTAAGCACTTAATTGCGTACAAAACACAGGATGATGACTTTGATTCTGATAATGGATATAGTGGTAAAGTACAGTTTGGTATTGTATTAAGAGACTCTACAATCGCCGATATCTCACGTTCAGAAGCTTTTGAATCTGATAACGATGCTGGTGGAACAATCAATAGCCCACAAACAAAAGCCGTATTCTCTAACCTTACATTAATTGGACCAAGAGCTACACTGGCTAACAATGGTAACAGTTTATATTTAGCTGCTGCGCACGTTAGAAGAAATACAGGCATCTCTATTTACAACTCTGTAATTTTAGGCTGGCCTGCTGGTTTATTAATTGATGGTAGAAATGGCAGAGCTGTTCA
>JBMSJE010000114.1:0-3960 GCA_049418605.1 Sediminibacterium sp.
CGGCCTGCTTTGACATACCTGTTAAACAAGCCAGTAGAGATAATGTTGAAGGGTATGCAAACTATTTTGTACGGAGACACTTATTTATCTTTAAACACTAGAACAAATTTGATTTTCATCATATTGTCTGTTTTTACAAAGAGTAAGCTGGGTCTTTCCACATTATAAGATTCTAGAAGCACAGGAAATTCGCCTTCATACAACCATTGGTTATTTTCTTTTTTAGCCTTAACTACAAATTGAATTTCTTTGGTAACACCGTGAAATTGTAGTTTTCCTGTTGCTAGTATTTCTTCGCCATTGTATTTAATACTGGTACTACTAAACGTAATATTAGGTAGTGTAAGTGCATCCAAAATTTCAATCATATGGCTATCTCTACTTGATAGGCCGCTATTAAAACTGCTCACTTTTGCAAGCACAGAAATTTGTTCTAGTTTATCTCCGTTCCATTTGCTTGCTACGTTTACCTGCTTGCTGGTTCCATCCCAGGCATGCAATTTATGTTTCATGGTGTATGTAATACTAGAACTTGATACATCGTACGTAGGTGCCTGAAAAAGTACAGACATCAAAAGATTTAAAAGAATATAGTGTAGCATGATTTAAAATTTAATGACAACAAGCGCTGTTGCCAAACTTGCAAAACTAACATACGCAGCTGCGCGGTGGTAGGGTTTTAAAGAAGCATTATGTTCTACTTGTGTGGCGAGTATATTGGTTGCAATCATTCCGGATAAATGCAGCACCGCAAGCCATTTATGCAAACGAATAGAGGTGATTTTTTTATCCCTGCTAAACGCCGAAGGTGGTGCAAAAAGGCCGTTAAAAGCAGTAAATCCGTAGGTTAAGTTTACGGCCATACCCATGTTTTCATGGAGGTCTTTTACTTTGTAATCACCTTTATATAACTGACTTCCAATAATACCTTGTGCAACCATGCCACCAATTGTTACAAATCCGCCAATTTGGTGAAGCTTCAACATGGTTCTTCTAATTTTGAGGTCTTTTTGTCGATTTGCAACGAGGTCATTGCCGCCATACCTATTTTTTAAGAGCCCACCCGTACCCCACAAAGCACGCTGTGTAAATAGCATTTTTGCAGGAGGTTGTATTAAACTTGAATCAACATGATTAGCACTAATTAGTTGTTGTAACAACGAATCGGATTGTGCAGCTACCGGTTGCGCACAAAATATACAACCCACTAAAAAACCTAATAAATACGTTTTAGAAAATTGGATACGCTTATACATACTTAAAAGTTATGATGTGAAAACGGCTTGGTTATTCAATTTACGCATAATCGTTGAAAGCGTCATCATCCATTCCCATATCACCTAGGTTAATCATACTTCCCATCATGTCGTTGAATTCAATTTTTCCATCAATCATTTTTTTACTAATGATAGAGTAGGACGAAAGACCATGTAAAACAAATTCCATTAATAATGCTGCTTGTTTTTCGCCAGCTTGCGGAAAATGTTTTTTAACGATTCCAAATAAACCATCCACCTTATAGAGTTCGATCATTTTATCCTCGTCTTTCATATCCAAAAACAAATCGAGGTGATTACCCGAATCAAACCATTTTGCAATGGCAGCATATGGGTTTTCTGGTTGTTTTTGTTCAGGCGCGTTAGCTGATTTTTTTGGCGCCTTGCGTTTTTTAACTACATCCGGGTTTGGAAAATAGGTTACAAATATGCTGCGTATCGATTTGTTTAATAAGTTAAGCGCTACTTCGTAAGGACCTTCTTGCTCTCCCTCATAAACAAGTTCAATTTTTCCAGTGATAGCCGGAATAATTCCTGACAAGTCACTTATCCATACCTGTGTATTTGATTGACCGTGAATAATTGCCCTTCGCTCTGCACTGCTTACTGCAGCTTCATATGCAGCAATGGTTAGGCGCGCACTCACACCACTTTTTTTATCTACAAACTCGTTGGTACGCGCTTCAAAAGACACTTGTTCGATAAGTCTTTTTATTAAATCACTCACTTCCACTTTTTCTTTTTGTACCGGCAAAATATTGGCTTCTTGCTCGGTAATCGCAAGTGATGTTTCAATCGTTTTTGGATAGTGCGTTAATATCTGACTTTCTATTCGGTCTTTTAATGGGGTAACAATACTTCCTCTGTTGGTATAGTCTTCGGGGTTTGCTGTAAACACAAATAAAATATCAAGTGGCATACGAAGTTTAAATCCTCTAATTTGGATATCACCTTCTTGCAAAATATTAAATAAAGAAACCTGAATTCTTGCCTGTAAATCGGGAAGTTCATTGATTACAAAAATGCAACGGTTGCTTCTTGGAATAATACCGTAGTGAATTACTTTTTCGTCGGCAAAACTGAGTTTTAAATTAGCAGCCTTAATAGGGTCAATATCACCAATTAAATCAGATACGCTCACATCAGGTGTGGCTAGTTTTTCACCGTAACGCGCACTTTTATGAACCCAGTGAATAGGCGTTTCATCACCATGTTCCGCAATTAAGTCTACGGCAAAGCGGCTTAGGGGCTGTAAAGGATCATCATTTACTTCAGATCCGGCAATCGTAGGGATGTATTCATCTAATAAATCCACCATTTGACGCGCCATACGGGTTTTTGCCTGGCCACGGAGTCCTAAAAACAAAATATTGTGGCGACTTAAAAGTGCACGTTCTACATCTGGTATGACCGTGTCTTCGTAACCTAAAATACCCTCAAAAGCGTTTTCTTTATTTTGAATGCTAGCAATTAAATTATCACGCACTTCATCTTTAATAGACTTTGACTTGTACCCCGATTTTTTTAAATCACCAAGTGTTATAATTTTTTTTATGTCGATTTTCTTACTCATAATTAATACACTGTTTTTCTTTTGCCACTTTCAAAATCATTAAAAATAAAACTACCCAAATTATCAAGTGACGCAAAATAGGCTTTACCATTATTCATTTCTGTAAACTCTTCTACAAACTTTTGTAAATACGGATCCGATGCAATCATAAATGTAGTAATCGGAATTTTTAATTTCTTACACTGAGCAGCTAAATTAATACAACGGTTTACCACTTTACGGTCTAACCCAAAACTATTTTTATAATATCGGCCACTTATTTTTAAACAAGTAGGCTTACCATCGGTAATCATAAAAATTTGCTTGTTGGACGTTTTACGTTTGCGTAAAATATCCATCGCTAATTCAAGCCCAGCCACGGTATTGGTATGATAGGGTCCTACTTGTAAATAGGGAAGGTCTTTAATTTCTACCTGCCAAGCATCATTACCAAACACAACAATATCGATGGTGTCTTTTGGATATTTTTTGGTGATGAGTTCGCAAAGCGCCATCGCTACTTTTTTTGCAGGCGTGATTCGGTCCTCACCATATAAAATCATGGAATGCGAAATATCAATCATCAGTACCGTTGATGTTTGTGTTTTAAAATCCGCCTCACGTATTACCAAGTCGTCTTCCTGCATCGAAAAGGCATCTACCCCTCTATTGATTTGCGCATTTTTAATGCTCTCTGTAAAATCTATTTGCTCCATTAAATCACCAAACTGAAAAGAGCGGGTATCTGAATTAATATCACCAGTTGGACCTGCTTTGGTGGTGCTATGATTCCCTTGCTTACCTTTTTTTAGTTTCCCAAAAATTTCTTCGAGACTTTTTTGACGAATGGTTTGTTCGGTTTTTGCAGTGATGGCAAATTTTCCATCCTGTGGGTTTTCTTTTAAATAACCGTTTTGCTTAAGGTCTTCAATAAAATCACCCACCCCGTACTGATCATCAGTAAATTTGTGCGTTCGGTCTAGTTGATTGAGCCAGTCTAATGCTTCTGTTGCATCTCCACTTGTATAATTTAATAGCTGGGTAAAGATGTCAAGCATCTGCTCAAATTTTGATTTTGAGTTTTCGCCAGGTACAAAATTGATAAAACGATGTCCAATCATAGGTATCTAA
>JBMSJE010000115.1:0-3891 GCA_049418605.1 Sediminibacterium sp.
TTGGCCGGGTGCTATACAAACTTTCTGTTAAGGACTTGAATTACTTTGTCACTGAGTGTGATCTAGTCTGATAGGGAGAGAACGTATATGAATACCACAAAGGTAGGTAAAATAAAATTAGTGCTGAATTTGGGCTACAATAGCCTCTAAATACCCTTTATCTGTATTGTCAAACTGATCCAGCATATCACTATCAACATCTAGCACGCCCACTACATTACCGTTATGAAAAATAGGTACCACTATTTCAGATTTTGAGGCACTACTGCATGCAATATGTCCAGGAAATTTTTCTACGTCTGGAACTATTATGGTTTTTTCTGTTGCCCAGCTTGTTCCGCAAACACCCCTGCCTTTTGCAATTCTAGTGCAGGCAACAGGCCCCTGAAAAGGTCCTAAAACAAGTTCGTCTATTCCTTTGGTTTCGTTTGGCTTTACCAAATAGAACCCAACCCAAAACCAACCAAATTGTTCTTTGAGTGCAGCTGCAATATTAGCAAGGTTAGCAGTAAGGTCTGGCTCTCCATCAATCAACGCTTTTATTTGTGCTGTAATAGAAATATATTTTTCTTGTTTGCTTCCGCTAACAATGTTTAAGTCTTCTGCCATACAAATAGTTTTTGTAATTCCTTTTTTTCAATACGCGCAATGAGTGCCATATAGCCTACTAGAAAAAGCGCACCGCAAATGGTTTGCCACCAAAAATCTAGCACAAAAATACAAACCCCTTTGTGGAGTAAAAACACAAGTACCGAAATAATCAAGTAGGCGGTTATTTTTTTTGCAGGGTAAGGCACTGGATATACTTTTTGTCCCCAGGTGTAACTTATAAGCATCATAGTACCATAACAAAAAAACGTGGCCCATGCACTTGCGATAAATCCAAAATAAGGGATAAAAATAAAATTCAGTACAATAGTAATGGCGGTTCCAATGAGCGTGATAGTTGAGCCAGCCGTTGTTTTACCCGTTAGTTTAAACCAAATACTGAGGTTATAATAAATGCCTAAAAATATATTAGCGAGTAATAAAATAGGTACAATGCCAATGGCAGAGCGGTAAGCAGGTCCAATTAAATAAGACCAGATAGGTAAAAATAAGGATACTACTAGAAACATAATACTGAGTACAATAACAAAAAACTTAAGTACGCGCGCGTAAATTTTTTGTGGCTCTTGACCCGCAGCCTGTTTAAAAAAGAAGGGCTCGGCCCCCATTCTAAAAGCTTGAACAAATAGGGTAATTAATATAGAAAGTTTATAGCAGGCATTGTAAATGCCTACTTGTTCATTTTTATATATTTCAGATCCGGGTAGCCATGCTTTAAGCATAAGCCTGTCAAAAGTTTCATTGATGATGCCGCCAAATCCTACAATTAATAAGGGTAGCGCATACACCATCATTTCTTTCCAAAGCTTGGTATCAAATGTAAAAGGTACACTTGCCATTTCTTTACTCAATAAAAGAAGCGTTATAATACTTTGAATTAAGTTGGCAAGTACTACATATACAATGGGGTTGGTGGAAAAACTAAAAAAATTTCCGGTCCAACTATTTGGGTTTGCTGCTAATGTGCGCGGGCAATAGTTGATAAAAAACCAAGTAAGCAACAGGTTTACAAAAATACCTGCAATATTTACAAACGCATATTTAATGGGGCGCTCTTCTTGACGAAGCTTTGCAAACGGAATTTTATTGAGGGTATCAATTGCAATAATGCCAATAGTGATAACCGCAATTTGTGGAATGTCGGTAAAACCAATGAGTGCACTAAAAGGCACTTTAAAAATCCATAAAAGTGCCGAGAGTATAATGGTGCTTATTAAAATCGAAAAAAAGCTAGTGCTATAAATTGTTTTTTTATAGGCTTCTATGGCAGAAAATCTGAAGTATGCAGTTTCAAAACCATAGGTAAATAAAATGCTTAAAACAGGTATTGCCGAGTAGAGTATACTTTGTCTACCAAAATCGGCGGGAGATACATACTCCGAATAGGTTAAAAGCGGTACGAGTAAATAACCAATAAAACGGGCGGCAATAGAACTTACGCCATACCAAAGTGTTTGACCCGCTAATTTTTTAATACCGCTCAATGATTTCTTGTTTTGCTGCCGCTAAAGTAACAAAACCCTTTTACTGATGCGTGTGATTGGCCATTTTATTATTGATTATAGGCTGCACTGGCAAAAATGTAGGGTTTATTAATGCGCTAGAATCTGTAAGGGTGTTTAAAAAAGCAGTAAGCTGTCCTATTTCGAAATTAGAAAGGGCTATTTGTCCCGTGGTTCTGTAATGCATAAGTACATCTAGAATAGAATAGTAACGACCATCATGGCCATATGGGAAGGTGAGGGCTACATTTCTAAGGCTGGGCACTTTAAATTTGAGTGAATCGGCGCTACTTTGGGTAAACCGCGCGCGTCCGTTGTCTTTTAAGATAGAATCTCTGGTGATGGCTGTATTTTGATAACTATAATTGGTAAAAAGTGGCGGGGTATGACAAGACACGCATTTTGTTTCAAATATTTCATATCCTAATTTTTCAGGTAAAATAAAAGACGCTTCGCCCCGCATAACTTTATCATACTTACTATTGGATGACACCAAAGAAAGTTGAAATTGACTGAGTGCTTTGGTGATTTGATCCATGCTAATTTTTGAAGGACCAAAAGCCGCTGTAAACATTTTTTTATAACTCGGATTGGTATTTACAAGCTTTAATAAAGCTGGAATATTGGCGTCCATTTCATTAGTAGAATGAAGGGGTAAAAGTGCCTGTGCTTCTAAGCTGCTCGCCCTTCCGTCATACATCAGCTCCTTTTGCCATGCAACATTAAAAAGGCTAGGCGCATTGCGGGTAGTTAGGTTGTTAACGCCATGACTAAGTGGGTGATCATAAGTTGCAAAAGCGGCAGATGGTTCGTGACAGGTAGAACAACTAACACTGTTATCGCTACTGAGTGCTGGGTCGTAAAATAATTTTTTACCCAGTGCGATACCTTCTTTGGTAAGTGGATTTCCACTAAAATTATAAGCGGGTGCAGGCCAACCTTTGGGGCTTGTAAAGCTTACTGGGGTTGGTTTGTACGAAAAAATGTGTGTTGCGCTGATGCATAGTGCAGCAAAAGAAAAAACCGTAATTTTTATTGCCACTGAAATTTTCATACACTTAAATAGATACAGGTTAAAGGTACAAACGTCTTTATTAATATCTTCATGGGACAAACAATTAAGTAAACCTTAGTATGAGAGTTGTTATTCAGCGCGTATTGGAAGCATCTGTGGTGGTAGATGAAAAAGTTGTAGGCGCCATAAAAAACGGCCTACTTGTGCTCCTTGGTATCGAAGACGCCGATACCGAGGAGGATATTCATTGGCTTAGTAATAAAATTGTGGGTCTTAGGCTTTTTGACGATGCTGAGGGTGTTATGAATTTGTCTGTTAAAGACAGAGAAGGGGATATTTTACTCATTAGCCAGTTTACATTAATGGCTAGCACCAAAAAAGGAAATAGGCCTTCCTATATTAAAGCTTCAAAACCATTAGTTGCAGTGCCTTTGTATGAACAAATGATTGCGACTTTAACCAATGATTTAGGCAAAAAAATACAAACGGGTATTTTTGGTGCTGATATGAAAGTGAGTTTAATCAATAACGGACCTGTTACTATTACCATTGACTCTAAAAACAAAGAATAATGACAATTGAAAAAGCACAACAAGACGTAGACGCCTGGATACAAACAGTGGGTGTTAGATATTTTAATGAGCTTACGAATATGGGTATCTTAATGGAAGAAGTAGGCGAGCTGAGTAGAATACTCGTGCGTAAATATGGCGAACAATCTTTTAAAGCTGGCGAGTCTGATAAAGACATGTCAGATGAAATGGC
>JBMSJE010000116.1:0-3863 GCA_049418605.1 Sediminibacterium sp.
TGGGTGGGGGTAACTGATATGGAGAAATCAGTAGAAGTACTCGTAAATATTTGTAATTTAAATACCAATAGCGTTAACGAAAAGTAATTTTATGTCTTCAAATACATTTGATGCCATTGTAATAGGTTCCGGAATCAGTGGTGGATGGGCTGCCAAGGAGCTCACCGAAAAAGGATTGAAAACAATTGTACTTGAAAGAGGTAGAGACGTTGTTCATTTAAAAGATTATCCAACGGCCACCAAAAATCCTTGGGAGTTTGCGCATCGTAATAAAAAATCTGCTGCATTTAAAAAAGAAAATCCAATAGTATCCAAGTGTTATGCTTTTGGGGAATCGTCGGAACATTTTTTTGTAAAAGATGCAGAGCACCCTTATGTGCAAGAAAAACCATACGACTGGATTAGAGGATATCAAGTAGGCGGTAAATCACTTTTATGGGCAAGGCAAACACAGCGCTGGAGTAAATATGATTTTGAGGGACCAAAGCGGGATGGCTTTGCAGTAGACTGGCCCATCAGATATGAAGACATAGATGCATGGTATACCCATGTCGAAAAATTTGCTGGCATAAGCGGAAATAAAGATGGATTAGATACACTTCCGGATGGCGATTTTTTGCCTCCTTGGGAAATGAATTGTGTAGAGAAAGAATTGGTTAACAAAATTAATAGCAGTTATAAAGATAGGCGCGTTATTCAAGGACGCTGTGCGCATTTAACAAAGCCAAACCCCGTGCATTTGGAGCAAGGGCGCGGACAGTGTCAGGCAAGAAGTTTGTGCGAAAGAGGTTGTCCTTTTGGGGGTTATTTTAGTAGTAATGCAGCTACACTTCCTTGGGCACAAAAAACAGGAAATTTAACACTTCGCCCTAACTCTGTGGTGCACTCCATTATTTATGATGATGCAACAAAAAAAGCAAAAGGCGTAAAAGTGATTGATGCGGTTACAAAAGAAGAAATTTTTTTTACAGCAAAAATTATTTTTGTAAATGCAGCTTGTATCAATACCAATTTAATTTTATTAAACTCTACATCAAAAAGATTTCCAAATGGCCTTGGTAATGATAATGGTTTATTAGGAAAGTATATTGCTTTTCATAATTACAGAGGCAGTATTACCGCTAGTTATGATGGCCATTTAGATCAGTATTATTATGGCCGTAGGCCAACGCAGGTGATGATGCCTAATTTTAGAAACGTACACAAACAAGAAACCGACTTTTTGCGTGGATACATGGTTTTCTTTGGTGCAAGTAGGGGAAGGGCAGGTGCCGACGGTGTTGGTGCTGATTTTAAGCAAGCAATTACAGAGCCAGGACCATGGAGTATTTTTATGATGATGCAGGGCGAAACAATTCCAAAAGAAAGCAACCATGTTCGTTTGCATCCCACATTAAAAGATGCATGGGGGATTCCACAAATTGTAACATCGATAGATTATGACGATAACGATGAAAAGTTATTGCAAGATTTTTTAAAGCAAGGCAAAGAGATGCTAGAAAAAGCGGGTTGCACCAATATTGCCTCATATGATAGTAAGCAAGCGCCCGGATTAGATATTCATGAAATGGGTGGTGTGCGTATGGGAAGAGATCCAAAAACATCTATGTTAAATGAGTGGAATCAAATGCATTTGTGTCAAAATGTTTTTGTTACGGACGGCGCCGCCATGACATCTACGAGCACACAAAATCCATCCTTAACATTTATGGCACTTACAGCGCGCGCTGCTAATTATGCGGCTGAGCAAATAAAAAACGGCACACTTTAATTTTTAAAATTCAACCTTATGTCAGATACAGCTTACCTCAACACCAAAGCCGCGGCTGGTAATACCTACGACGCCATTGTCATTGGATCTGGCATTAGTGGCGGATGGGCTGCCAAAGAACTTACCCAAAAAGGACTCAAAGTTTTATTATTAGAACGTGGTAAAGATCATCAGCATATTAAAGACTATAAAGGTATTAATAATGATCCATGGGATACACCACACAGAGGTCGCACTACTGCGGAACAACAAGAAAAATATCCTGTGATACATAGGGGTTGGGCTGCAAATGAAGCAGTGATGGATGCATGGACCAATGAAGAAGATTGTCCGTACACAGAGGTAAAACCTTTTACTTGGTGGAGAAGTTATAGAATGGGAGGTAGGTCATTATTATGGGGAAGACAAAGTTACCGCCTTAGTGATTTAGATTTTGAAGCCAACGGAAAAGAAGGTGTTGGTGTAGACTGGCCCATTCGTTACAAAGACATTGCACCTTGGTATGATCATGTAGAAAAATTTGCGGGCATTAGTGGCTCAATAGAAGGTCTTCCGCATTTACCCGATGGACAGTTTTTACCACCCATGGATTTAAACTGTGTAGAAAAAGATGTAGCAGCCAGAATCAAAGAAAAGTTTAAAGGAGATAGACATTTAATTATTGGAAGGGTTGCTAATTTAACAAAAGCCATTGAAGGACGCACCAATTGTCAATTTAGGAACAGATGTTGGGAAGGGTGTCCATTTGGAGGTTATTTTAGTACGCAATCTTCTACGATGCCCGCTGCCTTAAAAACGGGTAACTTAACGGTAAGGCCTTTTTCAATTGTTACTAAACTCTTATACAACAAGAATACCAAAAAAGCAGATGGTGTAGAAGTGCTTGATTCAGAAACGAATAAAACATACACGTTTAATGCCAAAATTGTTTTCTTAAATGCTTCTGCCTTAAACTCGGCTTGGGTGTTATTTAATACCGCTACAGATATTTGGCCAGGTGGTTTGGGAAGTAGTAGTGGAGAGCTTGGACACAATGTTATGGATCACCATTATAATTTAGGCGCATCAGGTAGCATTGAAGGATTTGAAGATAAGTATGTGTATGGTCGACGTCCCAATGGTTTTTATATCCCAAGGTTTGTAAATATGGGTAGCGATAAAAGAAATTATTTACGTGGGTTTGGATATCAGGGTGGTGCCGGCAGGCAAGGCTGGAGTAGAGAAGTGGCAGAGCTTTCTATTGGTGCTGCATTTAAGGAAGCCCTTACAGAGCCTGGGTCTTGGACCATTGGTGCCACAGGGTTTGGGGAAATTTTACCGTACCACGAAAATAAAATTTCGTTGGATCCGAATAAAAAAGACAAATGGGGTTTGCCTGTTTTGTCTATGGATTGCGAGCTCAAACAAAATGAACTTGACATGCGCAAAGACATTGTTTCAGAGTTAAAAGCAATGTTAGAAGCCGGCGGTGCTAAAAATATTTCAAGCTACGATAACGGGCACGCTATTGGACATGGTATTCATGAAATGGGTACGGCCAGAATGGGCAGAGATTCAAAAACGTCAGTATTAAATGGCAACAATCAGGTGTGGGATGCAAAAAATGTTTTTGTAACAGATGGTGCATGCATGACGTCAAGCGCCAATCAAAATCCATCACTTACGTATATGGCATTAACAGCGCGCGCTGCCAACTTTGCAGTAGAAGCATTAAAAAAGGGAGACATATAAGTTCTCCCTTTTTTAAAAAGTAATTCATCTGTTCTTATTCAATAATCTGATCTGATATTTT
The DNA here is from genome assembly GCA_049418605.1 of Sediminibacterium sp. Lineage (GTDB taxonomy): Bacteria > Bacteroidota > Bacteroidia > Chitinophagales > Chitinophagaceae > Sediminibacterium. Next base: position 3,564 of record JBMSJE010000116.1, read on the forward strand.
TCCGGTGGTCTTATGTTTAAGAATTAATTTTTTAGCACCATAATGCGTCATCTCTTCTTTAATTAAATAGTGATCCGCATCATACTCTACCAAATGACTTTCTTTGGTTAGACCAGTTTGCCCTCTCCAAATATCTAGTTGCACGGGCTCCCATAATTTTGTTTTAGCAGACTTGTAGGCCGCGTCAATAATAGCGTTTACTACATAGCCATCATAAAATGTTTCTTTAGGGTCAACGCCTTTTTCCATGGCATTAAACATATCCATAAACATGTGGTTGTAGCCAAGTTCATTTAACTC
>JBMSJE010000117.1:0-3857 GCA_049418605.1 Sediminibacterium sp.
AAGGAATGGACATCAATGTTTTTGGTAAACGACTCTCCTTCTTTTTTAATGCACACAATAATTTATTTGAAGAAGTTGCAAAATTTAGAGCAGCCCGAACCATGTGGGCTTCTATCATGAAAGAACTTGGGGCCACAGATCCAAAAGCCCTCATGCTTCGCTTTCATACACAAACTGGTGGCGCTACCCTCACTGCTCAACAACCCCTTAATAACATTAGCCGCGTAACCATTCAAACCCTTGCCGCTGTTTTAGGGGGCACACAAAGTTTGCATACCAATGGATACGACGAAGCCCTTAATTTACCTACCCAAGAAGCAGCACGTATTGCTTTAAGAACCCAACAAATTGTTGCATTTGAAAGTGGTGTGCCAGATACCGTAGACCCACTAGCTGGCAGTTATTTTATTGAAAGCCTTACCGCCGAGGTAGAAAGTAAAGCATGGGAACTCATTGCTAAAATAGATGCCATGGGTGGCAGTGTAGCAGCGATCGAATCTGGTTTTATGCAAGACGAAATTGCAAAAAGCGCTTATGCTTATCAAAAAGAAATTGAATCTGGCGAAAAAATAATTGTAGGCGTTAATACATTTACCATCGATGAAGCCCCTACTACTATTGCATTTAAAATAGACGACAATATTAGACAGGTACAAATTGACAAAATTAACAACCTCAAACAAAATAGAGACAATACCAAGGTTACAGCTTGTTTAGATGCTATTATTACCGCTGCAAAAGGCACTCAAAACATTATGCCACTTGTAGTTGAAGCAGTAGAACATAAAGCAACACTTGGTGAAATTTCAAACGCCTTACGCTCTGTATTTGGAGAATTTTAAAATTTAAAAAACATAGACATGAAAAATATATTATTAAGCACCCTTTTTGTTAGCGCCTCATTAATTGCAAATGCGCAAAAAAAACAAGTAGTTCAGGCTGCTACCCCTCCTGCTAATTACTTACAGCTTGTAAAAGAAATTACGCCACAGTTAACCACTTGGCGTAGACATTTTCATGAACACCCAGAGCTTAGCAACCGCGAATTTAATACTGGTAAATATATTGCGAGTTACATGCGCTCTATTGGATATGAAGTAAAAGAAAACGTTGCTAATACGGGTGTTGTAGCTATTTTAAAAGGTGGTAAACCAGGCCCAGTTGTGGCGCTAAGAGCCGATATTGACGCATTACCTGTTACAGAAAGGAACAGTTTACCCTTTGCTTCAAAAGTAGTTACCGAATACAACGGTCAAAAAGTTGGAGTGATGCACGCTTGTGGTCATGACGCACATACTTCTATTTTAATGGGTACGGCTACCGTACTTAAAAAAATGCAAGCCGACGTTCCAGGTACTGTGGTGTTTTTATTTCAACCTGCCGAAGAAGGTTCTCCAGAAGGTGAAGAAGGTGGCGCGCAACTTATGATTAAAGAGGGCGTTTTAGAAAATCCAAAAGTAGACGTTGTGTTTGGGATGCATATTAAAACAGAAGTACCGGTTGGTGAAATTCAATACAAGGCGCAAGGCTTTATGGCTTCTTCTGATTGGATTAAAATTGTAGTGAATGGTAAAGGTGCACACGGTTCAAAACCATGGACTGGCGTGGATCCTATTGCAGCATCTGCTCAAATTATTCAGGGGCTACAAAATATTGTGAGTAGACAAATGGAACTTACCAAAGCACCTGTTGTGATTACCATTGGCGCTATTCATGGTGGTGTACGTAACAATATTATTCCAGAGTCTTGTGAAATGATTGGCACTTTAAGAACCCTAGATCCGGGCATGCAAAAAGAATTACACGAACGTATTAAAAACACCGTTAAACATATAGCGGCTAGTGCAGGCGCAACAGCAGATGTTACCATTAGTACCAAAACACTGGTTACCTATAACGATCCAGCGCTCGTAAAACTAACGGTGCCTTTTTTAGAAACAGCAGCAGGCAAAGGCAATGTTAAAGAAAGAGATTGGGATACGGGTGCCGAAGACTTTTCATTTTTTGGAGAAAAAACACCTGCATTTTTCTTTTACTTAGGTGCCATGCCAAAGGGTATGAAACCATCGGAAGCATCGTTACATCATACACCAGAATTTTATATTGATGAGTCTGGATTTGATTTGGGCGTAAAAGCTTTTTGCCAATTAGTGTTTGACTACGCGGGCACCAAAAAGTAATTGATTATTAACGTGCTCCAAAAAGCAAACTTCCTATTCTAATCATATTACTACCTGATTGAATGGCAAGTGCATAATCGGCACTCATCCCCATACTTAATACAGCATTAGTTTGTAGGTTAAAGTGATGCTTTGTAAACAGCTCGTGTAAGTATTTAAATTCGGAAGCTACAAGCTCCTGATCGTCAGAAAAGGATGCCATACCCATGAGCCCCCTAATATTTACGTTGGGTAAATGTTTAGCGGCTTCTAATGCATCAGACAATTCAGGTGCGTCCATACCAAATTTTGTATCCTCTTTGGCAATATGAACCTGCAACAAACAATCAATGACACGGTTGTTTTTGAGTGCCTGTTTGTTTATTTCTTGTAGTAATTTTAAACTATCCACCCCATGAATGAGGTGTACAAAAGGGGCAATGTATTTGACTTTATTACTTTGTAAATGACCAATAAAATGCCAGTTAATAGTTGCTGGTAAAACGGCCTGCTTGTCTACTAATTCCTGCACATAATTTTCTCCAAAATCAAGTTGTCCTAACTTGTAAAGCGCCTCAATATCAGATGCAGGCTTTAGTTTACTTACTGCTACAAGGGTAACATTTGAATTTGCAAACTCCTGAATAATTTGATGGTATGCTTGTTCATTAACCGCCATAAAACCTGCTATTTATGCAAAGGTACATACAAGTGCTTATTTTCCCATAATAATGCTAGGTTGTAAGCAGGGCAGCGGTATTCGAACTTTGCAAAAGCTAGTTTACTCAACGGGCGCTTAACTGGATTTGGAAGCATGGAAGCCATATTGGCTATAAAAAAAGGATACTTACTTTGTTCAATGGCAGCTTGGTCAGGTGTTTGCGGAGTTGCATTTGCATCAGCAGTATGCGTTCCCCCAAAATGAACGCGTGCCGTTGATAACAAAACTTTTTCGAGTGGATCCGTACTTATGGCAAGTAGTGAATCTGTTTGGGTAAGTAAGGAAGGTTTTAATGCAATTAAGGATTGAAGATTTTTTTGATTTCCTGCACTGAATAAACGGGCAAGATGGTACATAATAACAGCTGGCTTTGCATAATGTGGTGCTATAAAATCGGCTTTCGTTACATGCCAATTGTTTTGAATAGCAGTTGTAATTAGTTGTAAAGAAGCCGAGTCGGAAGCCGTCCACTGTAAATCATAGGCATTTACAAAACTAAGTACATTGCAAAGTACTGCCATGTCAAAATCGATGGGCATTTTTTTTCCAAACCAAGTAGAATATGCAGGTAAATACTTAAATGGAGCAAGTGAATTTTTAACTGTTTTTCCATTGGTGTTGGCATACAACTGCATGGTGTCGTGTATGGCAGAAGCACGCGCCTTCTCAACCTCTGCTGCCCAGAGTAAAATAACAGTATCATCAAAATCGTCCGGTAAAGACTGGGATTTATCAAATGAATTAAGCCAGCCCGCATTTGGGAAAATTTGAGGCGTATCGGTGCGCCAAAAATTATAGGTATCTCTCCCACTCTTATTTTTAAATAACCCAACCGATGATAATCCATCCTTTACAATTTGCTGAATCAAACTCTGCTGATAAGGCGTACAATGCTTTTCGTACTTTTTGAGGGTAAGCACAATAAGTCCGGTAAAAAATACATTGGGGTCATTTTTACTATTATTTTTATTGTAGGC
>JBMSJE010000118.1:0-3804 GCA_049418605.1 Sediminibacterium sp.
GACCTCAGGGTTATGAATCCTGTGCTCTAACCAACTGAGCTACCTCGCCAAGAGGTCCATTTAGGGCTGCAAATATAGGGCTTAAATGTTTTTACTTGATAGCTAATTCAAACAATTTCTCTTCCCCTAAAAATCCGGCAAGGGTGTCGCCTGGTAAACAGGGGCCTACGCCAGCGGGAGTGCCCGTGTATATAAGATCGCCGGAAGATAGGGTAAAGTAGCCAGATATGTGTTCTAAAAGCGTTTCAAAGCTATAAATCATGTCTTGGGTAGTGCCCGATTGTGCGGTTTGGCCGTTTTTGGTCAAGGAAAACAAAATATCAGCACCGGCAGCTTCTGCATTAAAAGGTTTCCACTCCCCTACAATGGCCGAATGGTCCCAGGCCTTGGCTTTTTCCCAGGGTAAACCCTTGGCTTTTAAATCGGCTTGCACATCGCGGGCAGTAAAGTCTATCCCTACCGTAATGGCGTCTACACAGCTAAGGGCGTTAGCGGCGCTTATGTTTTTGGCTGTTTTGCCAATGCGTAGCACCAGTTCAATTTCGTAATGCAAATCAGAGGTAAAACTTGGGTATACAAAGTCCACTCCTTTTGGTAATACCGCCGTGTCGGGTTTCATAAAAATAACCGGCGCTTCAGGTACCGCGTTGCCTAATTCTTTGGCATGGGCTGCGTAATTACGTCCTACACAAAATATTTTCATAACAAATTAAATTTCAAAATTAAGGGCGTTACAAATAGTCATGGTTCTATCAAGGCCAATGGCAGCAAAAGATTCAATCATCTCTATGCTCTTGTCTATTTTTTGCGCGATCACAGGCTGCTCACTGGGTAGCCATTTACCTAACACAAAATCTACCTGACCACCTTTTGGGAACTGATTGCCAATTCCAAACCTAAGCTTTGGATACACATCGGTACCAAGCATGAGCTGAATATCTTTTAGTCCGTTATGCCCCGCGTCAGATCCACTGCCGCGCAAACGCATTTTATTTAAAGGGAGTGCTAAATCATCTACAATGGTAAGGGTTTGACTGGGCTCCAATTTTTCTTTGTCCATCCAGTACTTAAAAGCCTTACCACTTAGGTTCATGTACGTAGTAGGTTTAATGCACACAAATTGCTTGCCCTTCCAGGTAACCGTGGCCACGTCTGCTAAGCGGTCGTTTTTGAACATGCCGCCATGCTTCAGCACAAAGGCACTCACCACATCAAAACCAATGTTGTGGCGGGTGTGCGCGTATTCGGCACCAATGTTTCCAAGACCTACTATTAAAAATTTATGCATGCTTACTGCGTGAGGGCCAAATGTACTTAAAAAACAGAAAAACAGGTACCTTGCAACTATGATTACCAAGGAACTATTAAAAACCCTCTTTCCTAATTTAGAAGATGGTTTGTATGAAGCCATGCTAGAACATGCAGAAATCAAAGAAATACCTGCTGGCACTTCTCTATTAAAAGTGGGGCAACAAATACGTTCTACCATGATGGTCGTAGAAGGCACCGTTAAACTCTACCAAGAAGACGAAGAAGGTGACGAATATTTCATGTACTACATATCACCAGGTCAGGCATGCGCCGTTTCCATGGTATGTAGTTTTCAGGCCGAACAAAGCCAGGTACTTGCCAAAGCCCTCACCGATGTAACCCTACTGTCCATACCTATTAAGTTTATGGACAAATGGCTCTCCGAGTTTAAAAGCTGGCACTACTTTGTAATAAAAACATACCGCACCCGCTACGAAGAACTACTTAAAACAGTCAACGAAGTGGCGTTTAAAAATATGGATGAACGCCTTGAGTTTTATCTAAAAAAACAAGTAGAAAAATTTGGCCCTATCTTAAAACTAACCCACCAAGAAATTGCATCAGACCTTAACAGCTCACGCGAAGTGATTAGTAGGCTCATGAAAAAGATGGAAAAAAATGGTTGGATTATCCTGCACCGCAACAGCATAGAATGGATTAAAAAATAAGCTACCCTACCACTAATTAGTGTGGTAGCTTATCTCTAAAATATCCATAGGTCCAGGTACCTGCAACAGCACTTATTATAACTACGAGTACCGCGTAAAATCCAGCGCCAATATGTGCAAATAATGGACCAGGGCATGCACCTGTTAATGCCCAACCAAATCCAAACAACAAGCCACCATAAATTTGACCCTTGTTAAATTCCTTATCGGCAATTTTTATTTTTTCGCCATGGATGGTTTTGATGTCTAGTTTTTTAATTAAAAAAACACTGATGGCACCCACTACTACCGCTGTTCCAATCACACCAAACATATGAAAGCTTTGTAGTCTAAACATTTCCTGAATTCTAAACCAAGAAATAATTTCGGCCTTCACAAAAACAATTCCAAAAATAATACCCACTGCCGCGTATTTTAAATTATACCATGCTGGGTGTTGCTGCGTCGATTCATTAACACAAGCTGTATTACTATCTATATTTTGTACTTTTTCGTTATTCATTGTTAACTATTTATAAGGATAAAATCCAAGGTAAAATAATGTTTGCCATAAAAAATCCGCCAGCCATAAAGCTAATGGTAGCTACTAATGATGGCCATTGTAAATTACTAAGTCCCATAATGGCATGCCCCGATGTGCAACCACCTGCATAGCGCGTACCAAAGCCTACTAAAAATCCACCCACTACCATAATCATAAAACCTCTTACAGTAAGTAATGATTCAAAACTAAAAAGTTCTTTTGGTAACATGTAGCTATAATCAGATAGTCCAAAACCCGCTAACTCGCTTTGCAACGCAGGGCTTACCTCGATAGGCGCACCGCTCATTAAAAAAGAATTGGCAATGAGTGCACCACCAAAAATACCACCTACAAAAAAGAAATTCCATACTTCCTTTTTCCAATCGTATTTAAAAAATGGAATACCCGCTGGTATACAAGCCGCACAGATATGCCGTAGGTTAGAAGAAATACCAAAAGTTTTATTTCCTAAAATTAGAAGTGCTGGTACGATAAGTCCAATTAAAATACCCGCTACATACCAGGGCCAGGGTTGTTGAATTTGTTCCATCATGCTTGTTTGTTTTTTTTATTTTTTATAAACTTTTTGAATGGGTTTAAAAGGCCCATACTTATGCTGTGTTTCAGAAAAATCGTCGGCGTAAGGACCAAAAGCAAAATCAACTGGCTTTTTATCATACTTAGGCCAGTCATTACCCTGATTTTTATGCGGGCGGGGCTGACTGTTTACATAGGCAGCCACATCCCAACATTCCTCTTCCGTTAATGTTGGATTATTATGCGTAGCAATGGCAAAAGGCATATTGTTTTTTACATATCCTGCAAAATTGCTAATTCTATAAAGCCCGGCACCATCGTTGTAACTATTTGCCCCCCACAATGGCGGATACGCATATTCAGTTTCTTCAGATGTTAATTGTCCTTCACCATTAGCGCCATGACAACTCATACACTGCGTGGTATATACCTGCTTACCTTTTATAGGATCTGCTGCACGGTCTAAATAGGCTAGCTTTTCGATGCCCGAACCATGTGGCTTTTGCCCTTTTGGTACATCTTGACCTATCCACTTAATGTAAGCGTATATGGCTTTAAATTCTCTACTATTACTATCTACCGCTGTGCCATTTAAACTTCTTTCCATACAATCAGCTACACGCTTGTAAATACTTTCTACCTGACCACTTCTATCTCTAAATTTTGGATACGTCGAAAAAACAGCCGCGTAATTATTACCCCATGCTTTGCCCCCTGCTTGCAAGTGACAGTTCTGACAGTTCATGCCATTGGTAATTTGTGCCA
>JBMSJE010000119.1:0-3705 GCA_049418605.1 Sediminibacterium sp.
AGTTTCAAAGACGTGTATAGGTTCTATGAAATTTTAAAATCATTTTAATTTAGGCACCATGCACCCCACTTATTTAGCACTCGGCGACTCTTATACCATTGGAGAATCGGTACCCTTACATGAAAGTTTTCCATACCAATTGGTGCAGCAATTAAGGGCCAAACATCCAGGTTTTATGGCACCAGAAATTGTAGCAAAAACAGGTTGGACCACCAACGAATTGGCCACCCATTTGATCCATACTTTACTCCAAAAACAGTATGATTTTGTAACACTTTTAATTGGTGTAAACAATCAATACCGGAATTTATCAATCACAGAATTTGACCAGGAATTTACCTTTTTATTACTCAAAGCTTTGCAGTATAATGGGCATCAAAATAGTCGTGTCTTTGTGCTTTCCATACCCGACTGGGCACATACTCCTTTTGCGCAAAATAAAGCCCAAGAAACAGGTTTGAAATTAGCAGAAATTAGTGCACAAATTGATGCCTTTAATGAGGTCATAAAAAAGCGCTGCGAAGACATGGAAATTGAGCTTATTTATATCACGGATTTTACCAGAAATTGTGGACCAGAAATGATCGCGCAAGATGGTCTTCATTATAGTGCAAAAATGCACCAAATTTGGACCGAAAAACTAGCTCAAAAAATAAAATTATAGATTTAAATAGCCAGCCATTTCTGTGGCATAATTTTTTGCAGCCTCACGAGCAGCTTCTGCAAAATCTTCTCCGCTACTTGCAAAAATTATAGCTCTACTAGCGGCTACCAATAAACCACAATCTGGGGTGGCGCCATAACGTGAAACTTCTTCTAAACTACCTCCTTGTGCACCAACACCTGGCACCAATAAAAAGTGATTTGGAATGATATTTCTGATGGCTTCAAAATCACTTGCCTTGGTAGCACCTACTACAAACATTAAGTTGTTTGGTGTACCCCAATTAGCTACTTTTTCAAGTACTACTTCGTACAATTGTTTACCAGAATTGGCAAGCGTTTGTTGTTCAAAATCTTGGCTTCCTGCATTAGAAGTTAAACCCAAAACAATGGTCCATTTATTTTGATATGCTAGAAAAGGACGCACGCTATCTTCCCCCATATAAGGGGCTACAGTAACCGCGTCAAACTGCATGGTTTCAAAAAAAGTTCGGGCATATTGGGCCGAGGTATTGCCAATATCCCCCCGCTTTGCGTCGGCAATTGTGAACAAATTTTTGGGGATATATTCTAGTGTTTGCTGCATAGTTTCCCAGCCTTTTAACCCCTCAGACTCATAAAAAGCGGTGTTAATTTTATAGCCAACACAGTAATCTTTGGTGGCATCAATGATTTGTTTATTAAACGCCAAAACCGCGTCTGGCTTGCCTTGCAAGTGCTTTGGCAATTTAGATACTTCGGAGTCTAAGCCCACCAATAAATATGATTTTTTAGCCCTGATTTGAGCCACCAATTGTTCACGCGTCATACCGCAAATATACAACACTTTTTGGGGGTAAACTGTGGGTAGCGCAGGCTAAAAATTGCTTTTCTTTGTACCACGTTTAACCCTATGGAAAAGAAGGCTTTATACTACGCAGACTACCTACATCTAGACAAAGTTTTAGATGCACAGTATCCTGTGAGTTTTACGGACGGTCACGAAAAAGCGCATGACGAAATGTTGTTTATCGTGATTCATCAGGCCTACGAACTTTGGTTCAAACAAATCATTTTTGAACTCGATTATGTGTTGGATGTTTTTGGTCAACCGGCCATCAACGACAATGACGAAGACATGAATTTGGTGCGTCATCGACTTCGCCGAATTATAAAAATTTTACAACTTCTAAACGATCAAGTAAACGTACTTGATACCATGACGCCGCTCGATTTTTTAGCGTTCAGAAATTTGCTTACCCCTTCTTCTGGATTTCAGTCTAAACAGTTCCGACTTATCGAAGCAAAACTTGGTTTAGAAATTGACAACAGACACCAAAAAGAATATTACAAAAGAACAGACGAAGGCGGATTTGATAAACCAGATTACAACCAAATTTCTGCAGCCGAAGCAGATAAAAATTTATTAACCCGAATTAACGAATGGCTCGAAAGAATGCCATTTTTTAACGACGAATTTGGCAACAAATTTTGGGAAGAATACCGCAGCATTTATTTAGCCGGATTAACACCCCGCGAAGCGTCAAAAATTCACGATTTTGATTACGTTTTTTTTGAAAAAAATCCAGCAGATGCAACACCCGAAATTTTAGCCAATTTAAGAAGCTCTTTTTCACCAAAAGCGATGCAGGCGGCACTCTTTATAATGCTCTACCGCGACTACCCTATTTTTCAAACTTCTTACCAGGTGTTAGACGCCTTAATTGAGATTGATCATCTCATGAGCAACTGGCGTCATAAACATTTAATTATGGTTCGCCGCATGATTGGCATGCGCGTGGGCACGGGTAATACATCTGGGGCTGGTTATTTGGAAGGCGCCCTTAATAAACATTTTATTTACAGAGACCTTTCGGGCCTCTCCACTTATTTAATTGAAAGAAAAAAAATTCCTGCACTCCCAAAAAGCTTAATTGAAAAATTAGGATTTTCATTGGGTCTTCATCAAGTAGGATAAAAAATAGAAACTATGAAACAAAGCATCAAACATTTACTACTCATCTTACTCGTTGGTACTTTTTATGTTAGTACCGCACAAAAACCAACAGATGCAAAACTACCCATTGATTCAAAAGTTAAAATTGGCAAACTCGCCAACGGACTCACTTACTACATCAGAAAAAATGTAGAGCCTAAAAACAGAGCCGAGTTAAGACTTGTGGTGAACGCTGGTTCAACATTAGAAACAGAAAAACAAAGAGGCCTTGCGCACTTTGTAGAACACATGTGTTTCAATGGAACCAAAAATTTTAAAAAGCAAGAGCTCGTAGACTTCCTAGAAAAAAGTGGCGTAAACTTTGGTGCCGATTTAAATGCATATACCAGTTTTGATGAAACGGTGTACGAATTACAAGTTCCTACCGATAGCCCAATGGTGTATAAAAAAGCCATGCAGGTTTTAGAAGACTGGGCACACCAAGTAAGTTTTGACCCATCCGAAATTGACAAAGAGCGTGGCGTTGTTACAGAAGAATGGCGTTTAGGCAGAGGTGCTGATGCCCGTTTAAGAGACAAGTACTTCCCTATTATTTTAAATGGTTCTCAATACGCAAAAAGACTTCCTATTGGTACCAAAGAAAGTATCAACGGAGCGCCATACAGTGAGCTTACCGGATTTTACAAAGATTGGTACCGTCCTAATTTACAAGCAGTGATTGTTGTAGGCGATATCGATGTAGCAGAAACAGAAAAAATGATTCAAGCGCATTTTGGTAAACTCACCAACCCTGCTAATCCAAAACCAAGAACTAAATTTAGCATTCCTGCTTTTGCAGATACCCGCATTTCTATTTTAACAGATCCTGAGCAGGCATACAATGTGCTTCAAATGTTTTATATGCTTCCTGCTGTTAAAGAAGCAACCACAGAGGGTGAATACAGACAAGGTATGGTGCGTGAACTCTTCAACCAAATGATGAGTAGCCGCCTAGACGAATTATCTCAAAAACCAGAAGCACCGTTTTTATTTGCGAGCAGCAGCTATGGCGAATTTATTGGAGACAAAGATGCCTTTACCCTTTTAGCCGTTCCTAAAACAGCTAA
>JBMSJE010000120.1:0-3693 GCA_049418605.1 Sediminibacterium sp.
TTTGGACCTACTACCTGGAGTATCAAAAACAAAACATCCATTTATTTGGTGATTTTGTTTGTGAGCCTTGCTGGTATTTATCAGTTTGTTACCCTTCCAAAAGAACAGTTTCCTGATATTGTTATTCCAACTATTTATGTTCAAACTGTTTATGTAGGTAACTCACCAAAAGATATTGAGAACCTTGTAACAAGGCCTATCGAAAAGCAAATCAAAAGTATTACTGGTGCAAAAATTAAAAAATTTACCAGTAACTCACAGCAAGACTTTTCGGCTATCATGGTTGAGTTTGATACGGATGTAAAAACCGAAATAGCCCTTCAAAAAGTTAAGGACGCCACAGATAAAGCCAAGCAAGATTTACCCAAAGACTTAACCATTGAACCAACCGTTTTAGAGGTAAGTTTTAGTGAGCAGCCCATCATGTCCGTAAATTTAAGTGGTGATTTTGATTTGCCCCGCCTTAAAAAATATGCCGACGACCTAAAAGACAGGCTTGAAAATCTACCCCAAATTAACAGGGTTGATATTGTGGGTGCACCAGAAAGAGAATTTCAAATCAACTTAGATAACTATCGCGCACAAAGTGCTGGAGTTACATTTGATGATATTACCTACGCCATTCAAAGAGAGAATATGGATATCTCGGGTGGTTTACTTGAAGTAGGTAATATGAAAAGGACCTTACAAATAAAAGGGCAACTTAAAACAGCAGGCGACATTGCAAATATTGTTGTAAGAAATTCAGGCGGTGCGCCTATTTACATCAAAGACATTGCGACCATTGCTGATACCACAAAAGAACGTGAAAGTTTTGCGCGTCTAGATGGGAAAAACGTAGTAACACTTAATATCATTAAAAGAAGTGGCGAAAATTTAATTGAAACTTCGGATGGTGTAAAAAAGATTGTGGAAGAAGGAAAAGGAAGTATTTATCCAAACAATTTAAAGGCTGTTATATCCGGCGATCAAAGTATTAAAACAAGAAGTTCATTTAATGAACTTGTAAATTCTATTATTATTGGATTTATACTAGTACTCATTGTACTTATGTTTTTTATGGGCGTAGTGAACGCGTTTTTTGTGGCACTTTCTGTACCACTCAGTATGTTTGTTGCCTTTGTATTTTTACCTGGCGCCGATTTAATTGTTGGCACACATGTAACCCTCAATTTTATTGTACTATTTGCCCTATTATTTGGCTTAGGTATTATTGTGGACGACGCCATTGTGGTAATAGAAAATACGCACCGCATATTTGTAGAAGGCAAGGGTAAATTAAGTGTCAATAATGCTGCAAAAATGGCGGCCGGAGAGGTTTTTATACCGGTACTAGCTGGAACCGTAACAACACTTGCTCCATTTTTTCCGCTCCTATTTTGGCCCGGAATCATTGGTAAGTTTATGGTGTACCTCCCTACCATGCTCATATTTACATTAGCAGCATCACTTGTAGTTGCCTTTATCATGAACCCTGTATTTGCGGTTGATTTTATGAATCACCCCGAAACAGATGGTAAAGAACCTAAGTCTGCCATCTTTAAAAAGAAAGGATTTTGGATTGCTGTTGGATTAGGCATTTTACTAGATATAGCAGGGGCTCCATTTTTTGGAAACCTCTTAATTACGTTCATGCTACTTGTTGTATTAAACAGGTATTTTATTACAGATGCGATTCATAATTTCCAAAATAAGGCCCTTCCTTGGATCATGAATCATTACGAGTCATTATTACAGTGGGCTTTAAAAGGTTGGAGACCTGTTCATTTATTAATTGGTATTATGGCTTTATTTTTTGTTTCGTTATTTGTATTTGTAGGTTCGATTGTTGGAGGCAGAATACCCGTTTCATTTTTCCCTAAGGGAGACCCCAATCAACTATTTGTATACCTCAAATTACCAGTAGGTTCCGATGTTCGTTACACCGATTCTATTACACGTGTTTTAGAAGGAAGGGTTAATAAAGTTTTAGGTACCGAAAATGGCAAAACAAATCCGATTGTAGAAAGTGTTATCAGTAACGTAGCTGTTAATGCCGCCGACCCTACCAGCGGTGACCGTACCACAAGAAGTGAACTTGGCCGTATACAAGTATCGTTTGTTGAATATGAAAAAAGAGATGGTAAAAGCACGGCACCTTATCTAGATCAGGTTAGACAAGCAGTGCAAGGTATTCCAGGAACTGAAATAAGCGTTAACCAAGAAAGTGGTGGACCACCAACTGACCCTCCCATCAATATTGAAATTGCCAGTGAAGATTTTGATGCCATGATTAAAACAGCTTCTTCACTCAAAAACTATCTAGATTCTATTCGCGTTCCGGGTGTAGAAGAACTTAAAATGGATGTAGATTTAAAAAATCCAGAAATCACGTTAAGTATCGATAGAGAGCGTGCGTTAATTGAAGGTGTTTCCACGGCTCAAATTGGTATGCAAATTAGAACCGCACTTTTTGGTAAAGAAATTTCAAAAATCAAAGAAGGTAAAGAAGAATATAAAATTCAGTTACGTAATAACGCTATTCAGCGTAAGAGTCTAACGGATTTATTAAATATGCGAATCTCATTTAGAGATATGGCTTCTGGGGGTGCTGTTAAAAACATTCCTATCAGTGCACTTGTAAAAGTAGATCCTACAAGTACCTTAGGAAGTGTTAAACGTAAAAATCAAAAGCGTTTAATTACACTTCGCTCCAATGTATTAACCACCGAAGGCTACAATGCAACTGGTGTTAACCAAGTCATTGGAAAACATATTGCTGAATTTAAAGGCGTTACAGATGCAGTTACCATCAAGCAAACTGGTGAAGGTGAACAACAAGCCGAAACCGTTGCCTTTTTAGGAAAAGCATTATTAATTGCGCTGATGCTCATTTTATTTACCCTTGTACTACAATTCAATTCGGTAAGTAAATCAGTGATCATTTTAAGTGAAATCTTATTTAGTGTGATTGGTGTGTTTTTAGGTTTTGCAATTACAGGTATGGAAGTATCTGGCCTTATGACTGGACTTGGTATTGTGGGACTTGCTGGTATCGTGGTTAAAAACGGTATCCTAGTGATTGAATTTGCCGACGAATTAAGAAGCAGGGGTATGAAAACCAGAGATGCGATTATTCAGGCAGGTAAAACCAGAATTATTCCGGTATTATTAACTGCGGTAGCTGCGATACTTGGTTTTATTCCAATTGCCATTGGCTTTAACATCAACTTTATCACTTTATTTTCGGAGCTAAACCCACACATCTTTTTAGGTGGGGATAGTGTTGCGTTTTGGAAACCACTTAGCTGGACTATTATATTTGGACTAGCGTTTGCGTTTTTCATGACACTCATTATTGTACCAAGTATGTATTTAATTGCAGAGCGTCTTCGCAGACCAATGCGTAAAATGTTTGGTGGAACATGGATTAGCTTTTTAGGTATTCCTCCATTTACTTTTATATTCTTGTTTCTAATGGTAGCTGCAATGATCAAGCAAAAAATAAAAGTGAAAGCAAGAAAAAATAAAATACAAAATGCTAGCGAAACATTTGTTGGTAGCTGGTTTTAAATAACTACATGACTATCAATAAACTAAAAGTTAATAATGACTTAAAAAAGTTTTTTGACAGTAAAGTTGCGGTATACAATCAGGTGAGTTTTATTAAAGACGATCCGATTTGTATACCGCATTTGTTTTCAAAAAAACAAG
>JBMSJE010000121.1:0-3675 GCA_049418605.1 Sediminibacterium sp.
ATTAAAGCGCTTTATTGACAAAATTAAAATTCAGGGATAACTGATGAAACATGTTGCGCTGGTAAAATCCACTGGCATAATTGATGTGTAATTTTTGCATGATTACCGCTACACCAAAAGTTACCCCATTAAGCCCATTGGTAATATTATAACCATTTAAAGATTGTCTGCGCAGCAGATTGTAACCAAGATTACAATTCATATTTTCGTTTATGTTTAACTGCGCGCCTAATACTACATGGGACATCATTTTTTGAAACGTCGAAAATTTTTCGCCAGATTCTGACACAATAAAAACAGTATCTGATCCGAGTAAATTAAAGCGTTGTAGTTGTTGTAGTGTGAGTGAAAATTGCAGTGGTGCATCAGCTAATTTTTTTGAAATACCTGCATTAATTTCAAAAGGGAGTTCTTCTTTAACAGCACCTGCATACGCATTTAATTGTGTTCCCATATTTGCTACCACAACACCTGCTTGCAAGCCAGCTGCTTCATCAAAATAAGTGAGTGACGCATCTAGGGCAATGGCCGATGAACGATATAGTCCATAATTTGAATGAATAAATTTTCCTGTTGCACCCAGCCACCATTTTTCTTTGTACTGTTTACTCGTGCCTAATTGAACTGCAAAATCGGAAGGGCGGTACATACCTAATAAATTACCAGCAGCATCTGTTTGATCGATGCTTCCATAATTTAAATATTGAACGCCAAAACCAAGTGTTTGCCCACCTACCTGGCAACCTGCCATAGCAGTATACTGGTTAATCCCAGCAAGTAAACTTGAAAAAGAAGTAGCCACTTGACCATGATGCAAAGGCCTTAGTAATGATGGATTTGAAATACCCGCTGCAACGTTATTACCAATCAACGAAACATTGGTGCCCCCTAGTGCAGCAACTTCTGCACTAGCCGGATTTTTTAAAAAACTAAAAACAGGATTACCTCCCTGCGTTTGCGCAGCAGCCACTACTATCCCAGCCCATAAAAAAACAAAGAGTAAACGGGCACGCATAAAAGAAATTTTTATGTTGATTTAAACAAGCGCAAGGTCTACAACCTGCTGCATTGTTTTTACATAATGAAAAGTTACCCCTTTAATAAATGCGGCGTCAATTTCGTTGACATCTTTTTCGTTTTGGGCACACATGATAATTTCTTTTAAGCCAGACCTTTTAGCCGCTAATACTTTTTCTTTGATCCCACCTACCGGAAGCACCTGGCCACGCAGCGTAATTTCACCCGTCATGGCTAAATAAGGCTTTACTTTTCTGCCGGTAAATGCAGAGGTTAAAGAAGTAAGCATGGTAATACCTGCGCTAGGACCATCCTTTGGTGTGGCACCTTCTGGTACGTGCACATGAATATTTTTTTTAGCAAAATCCGCAGGATCAATACCGTATTTTTTAGCGTTGGCTTGCAAATAACTAAGCGCAGTGGTAGCACTCTCCTTCATGACATTACCTAAATTACCGGTAAGTTTTATGTCTCCCTTGCCTTCACTTAAAATGGTTTCTATAAATAAAATGTCGCCACCTACATAGGTCCAGGCAAGACCTACGGCCACACCTGGCATATTGGCCAGCTTATAAATTTCATTGCTATAACGCGCTTGACCCAGTATTTTTTCGATATCTGGCACCGTTAAAGTTGTTTTAACCTTGTTTTTGCTCGCATATTCTTTGGCCTGAAAACGCATCACCGATGCCAGCTGACGATCTAATTCACGCACGCCACTTTCTCTGGTATAGTTTTCAATA
This sequence comes from Sediminibacterium sp., assembly GCA_049418605.1. Classification (GTDB taxonomy): domain Bacteria; phylum Bacteroidota; class Bacteroidia; order Chitinophagales; family Chitinophagaceae; genus Sediminibacterium. Next base: position 1,761 of record JBMSJE010000121.1, read on the forward strand.
ATTTTTTCAAGGACCTTATCGGCAATTTTAAAATTTACCTTTTCGAGACCATGCGCTTCTTTTTGCTTGGGCACGAGGTGCTTTTTAGCAATTTCCACTTTCTCTTCTACGGCGTAGCCACTGAGGTCAATAATTTCCAGACGGTCCCTTAATGCTGGCTGAATATTTTGGATATTATTAGCGGTGGCAATAAACAACACTTTTGAAAGGTCGTATTCGAGTTCTAGATAGTTATCGTAAAAATTACTGTTTTGCTCCGGATCCAACACTTCTAGTAATGCCGATGAGGGATCCCCACGGTGGTCGGCCCCTATTTTATCGATTTCATCCAGAATCATCACCGGATTCGAAGACTTGCATTTTCTAATATTTTGAAGAATACGGCCCGGCATTGCCCCAATATAGGTTTTGCGGTGACCTCTAATTTCACTTTCATCGTGTAAACCACCCAGGCTCAAGCGCACATATTTACGCCCAATAGCATGTGCAATGGATTTACCAAGAGAGGTTTTACCAATACCCGGAGGGCCTAAAAAGCATAAAATGGGGCTTTTCATGTCGCCTTTTAACTTTAAAACCGCCAAATATTCGAGTATACGGCTCTTTATTTTAGACATGCCATAATGGTCTAGGTCTAGTACCTTTTTGGCATTTTTAAGGTCATAATTATCAGAAGTATAGCTGTCCCATGGAAGGTCGAGCATTAAATCGAGGTGATTGTACACCACTGAGTAATCGGGGGTGGTAGGGTGCATACGTTCCAGTTTTGCCACCCCAGTATCAAAGGCTGCTTTTGCAGCTTCCGGCCATTTCTTGTTTTCGGCCTTCTTTTTCATATCAGCTATTTCGCGCTCATTGGTATCACCCCCAAGCTCGTCTTTGATACTCTTTAATTGCTGCTGTAAAAAGTAGTCACGCTGCTGTTTGTCCAGCTCGGTTCTGGTTTTATTGGTCACTTTATTTTTAAGCTCTGCAAATTGTAACTCCTTTTGTAGAATAAAAATTAAACTCTCAGCTCTTGCATTTATATCATTGATTTCTAACAATTTTTGCTTTTCTGAAATATCACTATTTAAATTGCTACTTACAAAATTTATTAAAAATGATGGGTTTTCGATACTCTTTAAAATGATGCCAGCCTCTGTAGGAAGATTGGGCGATAGCTGAATAATTTGCGTAGCCAGGTCTTTAATACTGCTAACTATGGCAGCAAAATCGTCCCCCTCTGGGTTTGAATCTTCTTCAAATAATTTGATACTTGCCTTAAAATAAGGATCGTCGGTGAGCATTGAAACCAGCTCAAACCTTTTTTTACCCTGTATGATTATGGTAGTGCCGCCATCGGGCATCTTAATAAGCTTGATAATTTTAGCCACCGTACCCACGCTGCACAAATCTGCTGCAACCGGCTCCTCTATATTGGCATCTTTTTGAGAAACCACGCCTATCAGCTTGTCTGCCTTATAGGCATCGTTCACTGCCTTTATGCTTTTATCCCTCCCTACCGTAATAGGAAGTACCACCCCCGGAAACAACACCGTATTGCGCAGTGGCAAAATGGCAAGCTCCCCTGGTATTACCATATTCTTATCCTGTTCAGACTCCTGCTCATTCATAGGGATGATAGGCATAAAGTCGGTATCCTCTTCTGATCTAAAAAACATGTTCTCTTTTATCATGGTATCTGGGTCAAATTGTCACAACGGGCCGGAGGCCCGTCTCTAATCTATTGAACATAGAACTAAACAATATTAATGCCAAGCTCGTACAATCTTAGAAATCCGGTACAAACTGGCACAAAAAAAAATCCTCACGACTTTGTCGTGAGGACCTTCTTGCAAGAAGTATATGTTTTAAAACAAATACGACTAGTGAGCAGCAGTTGTTGTATCTGCAGTTGCAGTTGTATCAACAG
>JBMSJE010000122.1:0-3634 GCA_049418605.1 Sediminibacterium sp.
CTTCTTTTAAAGTTTGCTTGCCCGTAATTTCTAAAATTCTTTTGATGAGTAAAAGTGTCCAGGTAGGAACACCAGAAATTGACGTTACATTTTCTTGGATAGTGGACTGTGCTAATTGTTCGATTTTTGACTCCCACTCATCCATGAGCGCAATCGATAATTCTGGTGTGCGAATCCAATTAGCCCATACAGGTGTGTTTTGAAGAAGTACAGCGCTTAAATCACCAACACTTATTTCTTCATTGACTTTACTAATTTGATGACTACCACCAATCACAAGTCCTTTGCCAGTAAGTAAATCACTATCATTATTAAATTTATAATAAAGCGCCAACACATCTTTTGCTGCTTGGTAATGACAATCTTCTAAACTTTCTTTGGTGATGGGAATGAATTTACTTTTATCAGAAGTAGTACCGCTGCTTTTTGCAAACCACTTTACAGGTGTATTCCACAATACCTGGTCTTCACCTTCAAAAAGCCTATCAATAAAGGGTTTCAGGTCTTCGTATTCACTAATGGGAACGGCTTCTTTAAATTTTCGAATATTAAATATTTCGTTGAAACCATATTTTCTACCAAACGAAGTGTACTGTCCATGCGTTACTAAATCTTGTAATACTTCTCTTTGCGTTGCAACAGGATTTGCTACCCATCTTTCAATGTGCGCTATTCTTAATAGGGCAAGTCGGGATATGGCAGGACTTAAAAATTTCATGTGAATTAAAGCTTGGCTTCTTTTCCCATTTCAATAATCCAATCTTTTCTACGGAGCGTAAAATTCGTTCCTAAATACAAACGTCTAACGTCTTCGTCTGCTGCTAATTCTTCGGCAGTTCCGTGTTTAAATATTTTTCCTTCAATTAAGAGGTATGCTCTATCACAAATAGATAAGGTTTCATTTACATTATGGTCTGTAATTAAAATCCCAATATTTTTTGTTTTTAATTTTGCTACAACGGTTTGAATATCTTCTACCGCAATAGGGTCAACGCCTGCAAATGGTTCATCTAATAAAATAAATTTAGGATCAACGGCCAGTGCCCTTGCAATCTCTGTTCTTCTTCTTTCACCACCGCTTAAACTATCGCCATTGTTTTTTCGAACAAGTTGTAAATTAAATTCGTCGAGTAAAGATTCTAGTTTTAATAGCCTTTCTTCTTTTGAAAGCTTTGTCATTTCGAGTACCGCTAAAATATTATCTTCTACACTTAAACTTCTAAATACACTTGCTTCTTGTGGTAAATAACCAATGCCCATTTGCGCGCGCTTGTACATGGGAAGCTTGGTAATGTCTTCTTGGTTTAAAAACACAGTGCCTTCGTCCGGCTTAATGAGCCCAACCACCATATAAAATGTAGTTGTTTTGCCAGCACCATTGGGTCCTAATAAACCTACAATTTCACCCTGCTTTACGGTTACGCTTACGTTGTTTACAACGGTTCTTCCCTTGTAACTTTTTTGGAGTGCAGATGTATGTATGATTCCGTTCAAAATAGTTGCTTTCTACAAAAATAGGGCTTCTAACCCTCTTCTGTATCAGGTTTTGAAGCCCGTTACCCTTTTTACAAACCCTTTTTGGCTGTATATTGCACTAATTTTAATATTTGCCCCCCATAAAGCAGCAATCATGAAAGTAACGGATCATTTACAGCAGGCAAAAGACACCCTTATTTCTTTTGAAGTGTTACCTCCTCTAAAAGGTAAGACCATCAATACTTTATACGAACATTTAGACCCCTTAATGGAGTTTAAGCCCTCTTGGATTAATGTTACGTACCATCGCAGTGAAACCATGTTCAAGAAAAAAGTGGATGGCACTTTTGAAAAAGTGGAAGTGCGCAAGCGCCCAGGTACCGTAGGTATTTGTGCGGCTATCATGAACCATTATCAAGTAGACGCTGTTCCGCACATTATTTGTGGTGGTTTTACAAAGAGAGAAACCGAAGATGCACTTATTGATTTAGATTTTTTAGGCATAGACAACGCACTTGTACTACGAGGTGATGCTGCAAAAAATGAATCATCATTTGAGCCTGAAAAAGATGGCAATCATTATGCCATTGATTTGATTAAGCAGGTCAATAACATGAACAATGGCGTTTATTTGGATGAAGACATTAAAAACGGTGGCCAAACAAAATTTTGTGTGGGTGTTGCCGGTTACCCCGAAAAACATTTTGAAGCACCGAATTTAGAAATTGATTTAAAGCATTTAAAAAACAAAGTGGATGAAGGCGCAGGCTACATCATGACACAAATGTTTTTTGACAATCAAAAATTTTATGATTTTGTGAAAGCGTGTAGGGATATTGGTATCAGCGTTCCTATCATACCAGGACTTAAGCCAATTACCAATAAAAAACAACTCTCTGTTTTACCTCGAATATTTCATGTTGACATTCCAACAGAACTCTCTAACGCGATCAATAAATGTAAAACAGATGCCGATTGCGAACAAGTGGGCACTGAATGGTTGATACAACAAAGCAAGGAGCTTAAAGCTTTTGGCGTTCCCGTATTACACTATTACACACTTGGAAAACCTAAGGTAATTTATAACGCCGTTAAAGAACTGGTTTAATTATTTATTTGCTGTTTTCTTACTTTTGACTTGAATGATATCGTCAAACTGTTCAATTGTTAATTGCTTGGCAATGATTCGTTTTTCTTTGTCTAGCAAATAAACGGTGGGTGTTTTATAAATATCGTATAGTTGTCTATAATTGGCCCTGCCTGCTTTTTCATCCGCCTCTTTAGCAGCTTTGGTTTGGTAGGCGTGTATCCAATTTTTCAAGTTCTTTTCTGTCACAAATTTTTTCCAAGCGGCTTGTTCGGCGTCGTAAATATTTACCCCTAGCATGGTCATGCCCACTGACTTCCACTTGGCTCTGTAAAAAGAATCTAGTCTTGGAAGTTCTTCTTTGCAATGCCCACAATTAGGATCGTAAAATACCACCATGGTATAATTTGAAGGAATCTTATAGAGTGAAACAGCTTTGCCCACCGAATCCACCAGATCTAGTGTTGGCGCAGGTAATCCGAGTTGATTGGCCATTAAACTGTAGGCTCTTTCGGTTACTGTTTTTCGGGAAGCAGGATTTAAAATAACGGTATCTCCTTTGGCATAAAAGTTTTCAAACAAATACACAAACACTTTGTCCTGCCCCATAAATTCGGGCGCCATATATTTATTGGTAAACTTGGTAAGTAGGTAGGGATAAATTTCTTTTCCCGTTTTAGCCATCAGTAACATGTACTTTACTTCTTCAATTAGAGAGTCTGGATCAGCAGCAACATAGTACTTAAAATACTCGTCTAATTTGGCTTCAAAAAACGGCGTTCTTAAAAGCCTATCATCATTAAAAAGTACATCATCCCAAAAATGATTTTTCACAAAACGGAACGGTGCCAAAGAATCCGGTTTTCCGTTAACAATAGGTACAGCAGGGGCCACAGGGCGTTTCATAGCACTAAACAGCATCGATAACAAAGAGCCAGGATATTTTTTTACGATGTCGTTTCTATATGCTTCTACGAGTTTATCTACTTTACCGTATTCATCTGCCAATCGGGTAGAATCGGCTTTTGTTTTAGCAGCATTAAATTCGTTTCTAATGTTTTGTAATTGCTG
>JBMSJE010000123.1:0-3560 GCA_049418605.1 Sediminibacterium sp.
TGAACTATGCAAAAAGGACAAATACGCGTACAAACGGAAAACATCTTTCCAATCATTAAAAAATTCTTGTACAGTGACCACGAAATCTTTTTACGTGAGTTAGTGAGTAATGCGGTAGACGCTTCTCAAAAAATTAAAACCCTTTCTTCTATTGGTGAAGCCAAAGGAGACCTTGGTGAACTTCGAATAGACGTGGTACTAGATGCCAAAGAAAAAACATTATCTATCATTGATAGAGGGGTGGGTATGACTTCTGACGAAGTGGACAAATACATCAACCAAGTAGCGTTTTCTGGTGCCGAAGAGTTCATGGATAAATACAAAGACGCCAATATTATTGGTCACTTTGGTTTAGGCTTTTACAGCGCCTTTATGGTGAGTGATAAAGTAGAACTCTATTCTAAATCTTTTAAAGACGCTTCTGGTGTTTTTTGGGGATGTGATGGTAATCCAGAATTTGAATTATACGAAGTAGACTACGCACAGCGTGGTACTAAAATTGTATTACACATTAGTGAAGAAAGCAAAGAGTTTTTAGAAGCCTCTCGCATAAAGGCAATACTTGATCGTTTTTGTAAATTCTTACCAATTCCTATTTATTTTTCTGAAGTAGGGGTACAAGAAGAAGGCGAGAAAAAAGACGAAGCAGCAGAAGAAAAATCAATCAACAATCCAGATCCTATTTGGGTTAAAAAGCCAAGCGAATTAACCAAAGAAGATTACGAGAAGTTTTACAAAGAACTCTATCCATTTGGCGAAACACCACTTTTTTGGATTCACCTAAACGTAGATTATCCATTTAATTTAACGGGTGTTTTATATTTCCCTAAAATCAAACAGAGCTACGAAATCCAAAAAGATAAAATTCAATTGTACTGCAACCAAGTATTTGTTACCGATGAGGTAAAAGATATTGTACCGGAATTTTTAATGTTGTTACATGGTGTTATTGACAGCCCAGATATTCCGCTAAACGTGAGCAGAAGCTATTTACAAGGCGATCCAAACGTTAAAAAAATTAACGCACACATCACTAAAAAAGTAGCCGACAAATTAGAAGAAATATTCAAAGCAGACCGCCCGGCGTTTGAAGAAAAATGGGAGAGCTTAGGCTTATTTGTGAAGTACGGCATGATGACCGACGATAAGTTTTTAGACAAAGCCGGTAAGTTTATTGTAATGGAAGACACTACTGGTAAATTCCATACACTTGAAGAGTATAAAACCTTAACCGAGGCTACACAAAAAAATAAAGACGGCAAACAAGTTATCTTATATACTACCAATCCGGTTCAGCAAGACGCATATATACAAGCGGCTACTAAAAAAGGGTATACCGTTGTTAAAATGGAAACCCTGGTAGATTCTGCTTTCATTAACAACATGGAAATGAAGTGGGAGAACGTCACTTTTGTTAGAGTAGACGCAGATATCGTAGATAATTTAATTGACAAGCAGGAGTCTAACGAATCTATACTTAGCAAAGACGACGCCGAAAAATTAAAGGAGCTATTTAATTTGCAAATTGCAGACTTACACGTTACCACCGAGGTGAAAGGGTTAAGTGCCGATAGCGCACCTGTGGTTGCCACCAGACCAGAGTTTATGCGCCGTATGAAAGATATGGCCGGCGTAGGTGGCGGCATGACTGCATTTTATGCGCAAATGCCAGACGAAGTAACCTTAACCGTAAATGGTAATCATCCAATTTATCAAACCCTATTAAAAGAAGGTAACGCAGACCTACAAAAAAGTCAGGTGCGTAATTTAGCAGACCTTGCTTTACTTTCTCAGGGATTGTTAAAAGGGAATGATCTAACCAACTTCATCAACAGAAGCGTCGATCTTTTGCAAAATAAATAAGTAAGCAAAATTTAAGCACTTAAACGAAAGTCAATCATTTTGAGCTGAATGGTTTTTTCATTATTCCATTCGTTTTCGTCGAGTGTAAAAACAATATCTAATGGCTGATTCATTTGTAGTAGTGCAAATTTATCAGCCATTTTAAATCCAATACCTGATAGCGTAATACCGTCTTGTTTTACTACAAACCTAATATGTTGCTCTTTTACAATTTTAGAGTAAGCCGTATTAGAAACGCCCCTAGCAATAAATACTGGCTTCATATTTTCGGGTCCAAAGGGCTCCATCTGTGATAAAATATTATAAAACCCTTGGTTGATTTCTTTAAAGGAAATAGATGCGTCAATAACAATTTCTGGAATGAGTAAGTCATCTGTAATTTGAGCCGAAACAGCAGCTTCAAATGCGGCCGCAAAGGCGGTAACATTTTCTGGTAGGAGGGTCATACCTGCGGCCGCAAAATGCCCGCCATAGCCAATTAGATATTCACGGCATGCATGTATGGCTTCATACAAATTAAACCCTATCACACTGCGTGCACTGCCTGATGCAATGTCTCCGTTTCTTGTTACTACAATGGTAGGTCTATAATAGGTTTCAATGAGTCTACTCGCTACAATGCCTACTACGCCTTTATGCCAATTTTCTTGGTATACAAATGTTGTTTTTTTACCCGCATGCGATGGGTCGTTGATGATTTGTGCAAGTGCATCTTCTGTAATGGTGCTATCTGCTTCGCGTCTGTCCAAATTATCGGATTGGAGCATTTGTGCAAATTCAAGTGCCTTGCTGGCGTCTTGTTCAATAAAGAGTTGCACTGCTTTTTTTGCATCATCCATGCGGCCTGCTGCATTGATGCGCGGTGCAATCACAAAAACCAAATTATTTAAAACCATTTTTTTCTCCACCTTAGAAAGTTGCAGCAGCGCTTTAATGCCAGGACATGGATTTTGATTCACTTTTTCAAGTCCGTAATAAGCTAAAATTCTGTTTTCGCCGGTGAGTGGAACAATATCAGCTGCAATGGCTGTGGCTGCTAAATCTAAATAGGTGAGATAGCTTTCGTTTGGTAGTTCTAATTTTTGCGCAAGCGCCATCATTAATTTAATACCCACGCCGCAACCACACAATTCTTTGTAGGGGTAGGGGCAATCGAGTTGTTTGGGATTTAAAATAGCAACCGCAGGTGGTAGTATTGGATCTGGTAAGTGGTGATCACAAATAATAAAATCAATGCCCAGCGTTTTTGCATAGGCAATAAGGTCTGTAGATTTGATACCGCAATCGAGTGATATAATTAAGGTGCAACCTGTTTCTTTGGCGTAATCGATACCCATTTTAGAAACACCATATCCTTCTTTGTATCGGTGCGGAATATAATAATCGGTATTGTTATGAATGCCACCAATAAACTGAAACATACTTGCAACAGCAGTGGTACCGTCTACATCATAATCACCAAATACAAGTATTCTTTCATTGGTATCGCGCGCCGTTAAAATGCGCGCTACGGCTTTATCCATATCCTTCATGAGCCAAGGATCGTGCAGGTCGGAAAGCTGAGGTCTGTAAAAATTTTTAGCTGCATCAAAAGTTTCTATACCTCTTGCTACTAATATGCTACAAATGGTTTTATTGATAGACAGGGCGGCTTGTAAGGCCTCCGTTTTTACTGCATCGGATGCTACTATCGTCCA
>JBMSJE010000124.1:0-3521 GCA_049418605.1 Sediminibacterium sp.
ACTTTTACATAATTGGGATCTTCAATATTTTGTTGTGACGTAAGCACTTGCATCAGTGATGCCACGCGCACATTTTGAGAACTGTCTTTAAATACTTCAAGTAATTTTTGTAGGGGTTCTTTTTTTACAAACGGCTCGTCGCCTTGCACATTAACCACCACATCAATATCTAAATCAGTAATCGCTTCGGCGATTCGGTCACTTCCACTTTCGTGTGAATGAATGCTCATAATAGCCTTGCCACCATGATGCGTGATTTCATTAAAAATGATGGTGCTATCCGTTACTACAAATACATCCGAAAATAAACCGGTGGCAACCGTATTATCGTAGGTGTGGCGAATGACGGTTTTATCTCCTAGCGGCTGCATGAGTTTAGCGGGAAAGCGCGTAGCAGCATATCTAGCAGGAATAAAAGCACAAATTTTCATGAACATCAAATTGTGATGCAAAGAAACGGCATATTTAATAATCTGTCTTCACCGATTTGTCAAAAGGGACCTTTAATTGATAGGCCAAACTTTGATTGGTGCTATCATCGAGTACATCAAGGCCATATCGTAGGTTTTCCATGGGCGTTGCATCAAAAGTGCCAAATAAGCGGTCCCAGATAGAAAATATATTACCGTAATTAGAGTCGGTTTGTGGACGAACGTAATGGTGGTGTACCTTATGCATATTTGGCGACACAATCACATAGCTAATAGCCGTATCTAACCATAATGGAAGTCTAATATTAGCGTGGTTAAATTGAGAAAATACCGCACTTAAACTTTGGTAGAGCATTACAAGCCACATAGGAGCGCCGCAAACAACAACACCAATGATTGTAAATACAACCCTAAAAACACTTTCTCCTGGATGATGACGGTTAGCGGTGGTGGTATCTACATGGGTATCTGCGTGATGCACCATGTGAAATTTCCAAAGTATTTTGATTTTATGTTCAATAAAATGAATGAACCAAGCGCCTACTAAATCAAGTAGCATGAGTCCGCCAATGATAAACACCCAGGTAGGCATTTGAACAAGTTGTAAGAGTCCAAATTTTTGTGCCACGGCCCAGTCCGATGCTTTTACAATAACAAGTGCAAAAGCAAAATTGATAACAACGGTTGTGAGTGTAAAAAATATATTAACAGCAGCGTGTTTCCACTTGTGGTATGAAAATGTAAACAGCGGAATTGCTCCCTCGATGATCCAAAAAAATGTGATTCCACCAGCTAAAATAAGTGCGCGGTGCGTACTTGGTATCTGATTAAAATATTCAATTAAATTTTCTAGCATCTGCTATTAATTATTTAACATGAGCGGCATCACTAGCATGAGTAAATCTTCACCAGCGCCTTGCTCGGTTGGTTTAATTAAACCAGCTTTTGTAGAAGTTGATAGTTCCATTTTTACATCATCGGTGTCTGCTGCGTTTAACATTTCAATTAAAAACTTTGCATTGAAAGCGATTTGTAAATCTTCACCATCATACATACAATTCATGCGCTCATTACCTTCAAAACTAAAATCAACATCTTGTGCAGCCATCTGTAACTCGCTGCCAGTAATGTTTAGCGCCACTTGATTGGTGCTCTTATTACTAAATACATTTACACGACGAAGTGCATTTTGGAAATCATGTTTGTTAACAACAAGCTTGTACGGATTGTCTGCTGGAATCACAACCTTATAGTCTGGGAAACGCGCATCAATGAGTCTACAAATCATTTGTGTAGAACCGTGGTTCACAAATAAATGATTGCTATTATAGCTAATAGTAATTGGATCTTCGTTATCTGGTAATGCATTTTTTAATAAGTTAAGCGGCTTGCGTGGCACAATAAACGAATCTGTTTTTGGTGCTTTTGCATCCGTTCTTTTGTACCGTACCAGTCTGTGTGCATCGGTCGCAACAAATTGAACACCGCTCGTAGATAGTTCAAAAAATACACCTGTCATAGCTGGACGTAAATCGTCATTACTAACCGCAAATAAAGTTTTATTAATCGCCGTTAATAAAGCACCACTTGTCATATCAAAACTATTGGTGTCATCTGCGGAAGGTTCTTTTGGAAAATTATCTGGATTTTCGCCCATTACTTTATACTTACCATTATCGCTGGTAATTTCTACTGCAAAATTTTTGTCGATATTAAAAGTGAGTGGTTGGTCTGCAATATTTTTTAATGAATCCAACAAGATTTTTGCAGGAATACAAACACGGCCATTGGCCTTGCTTTCAACATCCATTTCTACGCGCATCACTGTTTCTAAATCAGTTGCTACTATGCTTAATTTTTTGTCGGTAATTTCAAATAAAAAGTCTTCTAAAATAGGCAACACGGTGTTTGCATTAATAACGCCACCAATTTGTTGAAGGTGTTTTAGAAGCGAAGAAGAAGAAACAATAAATTTCATGCTACATGAGTTATAGGTACCCTGCAAACCTACTCCAAAATTCCAATACTTTGGTGCCCTAAATAAAGCGATTAGACACCAACCGCTTTAATGTGAATCAGTTGTGGATTTGCGGTCTAAAACATGGCATAATTACGGCAAGTCTGTATATTTATTGTTCATGATAAAAAAATACCTCACTCCGGATCAGGCTTGGCAAAAAATTAAGCACTATTGTGCCTATCAAGAACGAAGCCACCAAGAAACCAAAGACCGGCTCTATGGTTATGGGCTATCCACCAAAGATGTTGAGGTATTACTTTCTAAACTCATTGAGGAAGACTATTTAAACGAAACCCGTTTTGCTACTTTGTTTGCCGGCGGTCATTTTAGAACCAAAAAATGGGGGCGTGTAAAAATCGCTTATGAGCTTAAGCAAAAAAGGGTGAGCGCGTATAATATTAAAGCAGGATTAGCCACAATCGAAGAGGAAGCATACGAACAAACAATACATAAATTAGCCACTGATAAATGGGAGAAGTGCAAGAAAGAAGTAGGCTACGCCAGACAAGCAAAAGTATTGCAGTACCTAGTGAGCCGTGGCTTTGAGTCTGGACCGGTGCAGGCGGCCATTGCCAAAATAAAAGCAGGCCTTCAATAAAATTCTTACATTGCAACATGGGTAATTTACACATCAGCCTCATACAAACCGATCTTTTTTGGGAAGACAAGTTTAGAAACCTGGAGATGCTCGAAAAAAAGATAGCAGCAACAGAAGCGGCTACTCAAATAGTTGTATTACCCGAAATGTTTACCACTGGTTTTACCATGCAGCCAAAACTATTTGCCGAAACCATGGAAGGCCCTACCGTTGAATGGATGGTCGAACAAGCTGCGCTTCATAAAATTATATTAACAGGTAGTATCATTATTGAAGAGGATAATAAATTTTACAACCGCTTACTCTGGGTATTACCAAGTGGTCAAGTAGCTTACTATAACAAAAGACATTTATTTGCATTTGCAGGCGAAGACAAAGAATACACCCCAGGAAATAAAAGACTGATTGCACAAGTAAATGGATGGAAAATTTGTTTGCAAATTTGTTATGACCTACGTTTTCCAGTATGGGC
>JBMSJE010000125.1:0-3329 GCA_049418605.1 Sediminibacterium sp.
CCTTCACTCATTGTTGGGTGTGGGTGTATTGCATTTAAAATTTCATGCGCAGTGGTTTCTAATTTACGCGCCACAACTGCTTCTGCGATCATTTCAGTTACGTTCATACCAATCATATGGCAACCTAAAAACTCACCATATTTAGCATCATAAATAACTTTCACAAAACCTTCTGTAGCTCCTGCTGCACTTGCCTTTCCGCTTGCTACAAATGGGAATTTACCCACTTTAATTTCATAACCAGCTTCTTTTGCTGCCTTTTCAGTGTAACCTACACTAGAAATTTCTGGAGTACAATAAGTACAACCTGGAATATTATTGTAATCTATTGCTTCTGGTAAATGATGGTGCTTTTTTTCTAGGTAAGCCATATGCTCTGCGGCATTGATCCCTTCTTTTGCAGCAACGTGTGCAAGTGCTTGACCAGGAGAACAATCTCCAATGGCATACACTCCAGCAACAGATGTTTGTTGGTACTTATCTACAATTACTCTTCCCTTATCTACTTTAATACCAACTTCTTCTAAACCAAGATTTTCGATATTAGCAACTACACCAACAGCACTTAACACAACATCAGCTTCTAGTGTTACCATAGAACCATCCTGCTTTTTAACATGTGCTTTAACACCAGCACCGGTAGTATCTAATGATTCTACAGACGCGTTGGTCATAATTTCGATGCCTTGTTTTTTATATTGCTTTTCTAATTCTTTAGAAATGTCTTCGTCTTCTACTGGAACAATACGCGGCATAAATTCAACGATGGTTACCTTAGTACCCATGCTATTGTATACGTATGCAAACTCAACACCTATCGCACCACTACCTACAATGATCATAGATTTTGGTTGCTCGTTAAGTACCATGGCTTCACGGTAGCCAAGTACTTTTTTACCATCTTGTTTTAAGTTTGGTAATTCTCTTGATCTTCCACCTGTTGCAATAACAATGTATTTAGCTTCTTGGATTTGTTTGGTTCCATCAGCGGCAGTCACTTCTACTTTGCCTTTTGATAGAACTTTACCATAACCCATAATTACATCAATCTTGTTCTTCTTCATTAAGAATTGAACACCTTTACTCATTTTATCGGCAACACCACGGCTACGCTTAATAACACCACCAAAATCGTGGGTACCTGTTGCATTGATACCATAATCGGCACTATGCTTTACATATTCATATACTTGAGCACTTTTTAAAAGGGCTTTGGTTGGAATACAACCCCAGTTCAAACAAACGCCACCAAGGCTTTCCTTTTCAATAACGGCTACTTTAAAACCTAATTGAGAAGCACGAATAGCTGCTGGGTATCCACCAGGTCCACTACCAATAACAATTACATCATATACCATAAAAACTAAATTACTTGATTATTAAGGGCCTATTGGCCGTTTGCGTTGCAAAATTAAACTAAAATTGGGCAAATTATTCAAAAAACACACGAACCGTTTGATAAAACCAATTGGTATCCGAAGCAGCTCCTTTGTTTTGCATTTGCTCATTAAAACCTTGTAGTCCAAAGAGTCCTGCCATATTACCATTTCGAAGGGCTATTTCGAGGTATCCTGCCGAGTTAAACCAGGCTAATTTATCTGTTTCGGCCACTGACATGTAGTTAGCGCTAATGGAATCAATCACTTCGTTGCGCTTAAATACAATTTTAAAGGAACGACCGGCAGCCTGAGCCGCAAATTCAGAAGCTGTAATATTAATAACTACGTTTTCGAATTGATCAATAAAAAGGATTTGACCCTCAATCCAATCGGGTCCAACTGTTGGGCGTAATGGATAGGTTTCATTGATATTAGCGATGGCAACACCACCATCATGTAAGTTACCAGTTTTACTTACTTTATTGATAGCCATAGCAATTACAGCGGTTATTTCAAGTAAAGTATGCTTATTATTTAAAGGAATAGCAACAAGATCTGTGGGCTTTTGACCCGTAATCATGGTTAATAGCCCATTATCGGGGCAAATAATATACTGCTGGTTAAACTTAGCCATAAGTATATAATCCGAAGCTCCTTCAAACAAATTGACTAAAATGCAGTGAAAACTACCGCCCGGAAAATGCTTAATGGCGTTCCCACAAACATAAGCAGCTTGTGGAAAGTTAGTTTGCGGTAAATAATGCGTGATGTCACACAAATTAGTGGTAGGATCTAGCTGTAAAAACTGACCTTTTATAGCACCAACCAAAAAATCTCGTTGGCCAATATCTGTAGAAAGAGTTACAATGGGCATGCCACATTGTTTAACGTAAATACTTGTAAATTATTTCACTAGCTCGTTATTTTTAAAGAAAAACTTACGAACCAATTTATCGGCTAAAGCTGGAAAAAATTTATTCATAAATACAGCCCGCTTACCCGTAAAAGTTAATACAAGTGTACGTTTACGCTTTTGAATAGCATTTGCAATATGAACTGCACATTCTTCGGAACTCATCATAGCGCCTTCATCCATTGGCGACTCGCCTTGCGATTCACCTTTACTATTTAATGCTGCATTTCTAATATTAGAGCTGGTAAATCCGGGGCAAACCCACATTACATTGGTGCCAGATTCCAGTAGCTCGGTACGAAGCGCTTCCAACCACCCATTCACCGCATATTTAGACGCCGAATAACCACTACGCCCTGGAAGACCCCTATACCCCGCAATTGAAGACACCCCCACAATAGTACCTTTGTTTTTAATGATTTGATCTAATGCAAATTTGGTACAATACACGGTACCCCAAAAGTTGATATCCATAACACGCTTGATCGTTTCAAAATCGACATCTTGCACCAATGCGCGCATTGACACACCTGCATTATTAATTAAGATATCGATAGAACCAAACTCTTTGATAACTGCATCAATAAAACCTTTGCAATCAATTTCTTTACTTACATCTGTGGCATGAATAAATAATGGCTTCCCAGTATTTGCAGCTTGCAATTGATATAATTTTTGATAATTACGCCCACAGGTAGCCACTTTTGCACCCTTATTTAAATAAAGTTCTACAAGTGCCTTTCCTATTCCATCAGAACCACCTGTTACAACTACAACTTTTCCGTGTATTTGATCCATAAAAACAAATTATGTTCAAAAATAAGCAAGTAAAAGGGTGTTATTTAGGAAATGTGGGTAAATCAAGTAAAAAAGAACCCTAATTATTTGGCTATTTTTTTATTTCGCCTATTTTTGCACTCCTGAATCAAACAAGTGATTGATTGTGAAGGGTGAAGATTCCGTAGCTCAGTTGGTAGAGCAATACACTTTTAATGTATGGGCCCTGGGTTCGAGTCCCAGCGGGATCACAAAGCCTC
>JBMSJE010000126.1:0-3307 GCA_049418605.1 Sediminibacterium sp.
CTGCAAAATAATCTGCTTGACGCCAAAAGAAATACTCTGTCATATCACCATAACCGTGTCTTTGACCTGGCAGTAAAACCAAATCAAAACGCTTGTTTGCTTTGATTAAAGCGTTGGCCATTCTAATGGTATTACTTGGATGCACATTGTTGTCAATATCACCATGAGAAAGCATGAGATGACCTTTTAAGTTTTTAGCCAAGTCCGGATTTTTTTCGATGCTATATAAAAAGCTGGTATCTCCTTTATCACCAATCACTTCTTTAACACCATGGTGCTGTTCACTCCACCAACGGTTATACACGCTATTATCATGGTTACCCGCCGACGAAACGGCTACTTTAAAAAAGTTTGGATACACCAGCATCGCAGCAGTACTCATAAATCCGCCACCCGAATGACCATGAATACCTACTCTATCGATATCAATAAATTTATAGCGGTCGGCAAGTTGCTCTACTGCTGCTTTTTTATCGGCAAGTCCGTAATCCCGCAAATTACCATATCCATAATTATGGTACCACTTGCTCCTAGCAGGATGTCCACCTCTGTTACCAATAGTTACCACCACAAAACCCATTTGGGCAAGGCGGTCTATGCGGTCCATTCCTTTTGCAAAGGCTTTGTTTACAGCTTCAGTTTGAGGACCAGGGTATACATACTCAATAATTGGATATTTTTTAGTGGAATCAAAATCAAAAGGCTTGTACATCACGCCATATAAATCGGTGATGCCATCATCTGCTTTTACTTTAAAAGTTTCTGGAAACTTGTAGCCAGTAGCCATTAATGAAGATAAATCGGCGGTTTCAAGATCCATTACCTTTTTACCTTCAGCGTTGTAAAGAACAGATGCAGGCACCGTGTTTACACGCGAAAAATTATTAATAAAAAAAGTATTGTTATCGTTCATGCGCATGGCATGATCAAAGTTTCCTGGATTTAATAGTTTTAAACCCGTACCATCAAAGTTTACACGGTATGCGTGTAATAAGTATGGATCTTCACCAACTTCTTTACCATTAGCCGAAAAAAACAATACACGCTTGGCTTCGTCAATGCCTAAAATTTCTTCGCAATGATATGCGCCTGATGTAATTTGATTTTTAAGCTTGCCATTTTCGTCGTGTAAATAAAAATGCGCCCATCCGTCCTGCTCACTCCATTTAATAAGCTCTTTACCACCATTAATAAGTCCTACACGCTTGTTTTCGATATAGGTATTAAAGGTTTCAGTAATTAAAGGATTAACAGTGGCTGTTGCAACGTCTACGGTACAAACATCAATTCGCTTTTGGTCGCGACTGGTTCTTGTAAAATAAAATTTACTATTGTCTCCCAGCCAAACAGATGCTCTAAAATCATCGTCTCTGGTATTCACTTTTCCTGGATCAGACCATACGGCAACGCCCTGATCTTTAAATTTAGATACGTTTAATTCTTTACCGGTACCAGTACTGATATCAAATACATATAAATGATCTACCGGTGCTTCTTTTTCACCTGGCATCCAATATTTATACGTTTCAAGGGTTGGTCTTGCACCACTAACGGCGTTAATCACCCACAAGTCTTTAACCTTGGTATTGTCTACTTTTTTAACCGCAAAATATTTAGAATTAGGCGACCACATTACATAGGCCCCCTTACGCTTCTTTTTATCCTTTTCTTTTTCCTCGTCGGTTTGACCGGTACCTGACAAATTATTATCATTGAAATAACCGAAATTTTCGATACCGTCTTTGGTCAATTGCTTTTCAACAATGGTAGAATCATTTTCATTGATTAAAGCTTTTTCGTATGAAGCCTTATCCATCCAGTAAAGGTTGTTACTTCTACCAAAAACAATTGAATTACCATCTGGAGAAACATTAGCCCAACTTGGCTTGCGCTTTGGCTTCTTTAATTCAGGAAGCTCTACCAGTTCTGAAGTTTGTAAGTTGTATTCGAAATAAAACACCTTTTTTTCTTTTACAGATGGCGTTCCTTTTTTAGCTGTCGAATCTTTCTTCTCAATTTCTTGGGTACTTTTTACCTCAAACTGAATCCAATTTTCGTCTCTAATAAAACGCATACTATCAATGGCTAAATGCTGCGCATCAAAAGGATCTTTTACAATGCGTGTGATTTTTGCAGCCAAATCGGCGTTATCAAAAAGCACTTTCTTTTCTGCTTTTACAGGATCTACGATATACCATTTTTTGCCTTCGGTGGTTTCATACATATACCAAAAGCGTTCCGATTTTTTTAAAAAATGCGGATCCACAGATGTAGAAAAAATAAGTTTATCTACTTTTTTAGGTGAGAACCTTGCGGCTAGCGCATAGTTAGCTTTGGTTACGGGTACCTGTTGTGCAGTAGCTGAACCGGTCATAAATAACGCGGCAACAAAAAGGCAAAAAAGGGATGTACAATACTTCATAGAATTGATTTTATAGAGGAGATGAAAATAAGCATTCTGCTAAAATATTGGCCATTCTGTTACACTTTTATATATAAAAGTGACAGTCGGGTGAACCTTTGTGCATAAGGGGCGTTAACTTTATATTATGTATCAATATTCTAACTCATATATAGCGTCAACATCATTTGCCGAATCCATGGACGCCAATGATCCACTGGCAAGGTTTAAATCGCAGTTCCATTTCCCAAAACATGGTGATAGCGATGTCATTTATTTTTGTGGTAACTCACTTGGGCTTCAACCAAAAAATGTAGCGGCTGCCATAGAAACCGAACTTACAACATGGAGAGAACTAGCCATTGGCGGCTATTTTGGGGGTACCAATCCATGGCTTCATTATCAGGAATATACGAGATCTACCCTAGCTGACATGATGGGCGCCAAAGAAAATGAAATTACAGTGATGAACGCGCTAACTGTAAATCTGCACCTGTTAATGCTTAGTTTTTACAAGCCTACTGCTACCCGTTTTAAAATTATCATGGAATCCGGCGCCTTCCCTTCCGATCAGTACGCCGTTGAAACACTTGTTAAACATTTTAACCTAGATCCTGAGGTTGCTATTATAGAAATTAAACCAGAAGCGGGCAAAAAAACAATTGAAAACAGTGCCATTATTTCGGCCATTGAAGCCGCTGGCGATTCGCTAGCGATGGTACTTTTTGGTGGCATTAATTATTATACCGGTCAGCTTTTTGACATCCAATCCATTACTGCGGCAGCGCATAAGGTGGATGCCATAGCGGCATTTGATTTGGCCCATGTTGCGGGCAATGTACCCATGCAACTAAATGCATGGAATGTAGATTTTGCAGTGTGGTGTTCTTATAAGTATTTGAACGC
>JBMSJE010000127.1:0-3243 GCA_049418605.1 Sediminibacterium sp.
TTTGGACAACTCGTTCAAAATGAACCAAGCCGTTTTATTGCCGAAATGCCAGAGCAATATGTAGACAAAAGTTATGCCGGAGGTGGTGCTAGAAACAATGCCGGTGCCGATTATGGATCAGGTTTTGATAGAATGCAAAATAGCTTTGGTGCTGCACCAAAAAGAAAACCATCAGATAAACCCTCGTATATGCCACCACCGCCTCCATCAAAAGTGACCGCGCATGTACCAAGTGCAAATTTTGTAGCTAGCGATACCAGTAATTTACAAGTGGGTGCAAAAGTAGAGCATCAAAAATTTGGATTTGGCATAGTTGGCGCGATGGAAGGCTCTGCACACAACCCCATTGCCACGATTAATTTTGAAAAAAACGGTGAGAAAAAAATAATGCTCAACTATGCTAAACTGCGTATTGTAGAATAATTTTTTCTAAATTACAAGAACATGAATAGCACCAAATACCTAAAATATTTAAACCCGCTTAGTCTTTTCGACACCAAACGAACACGTACTATTTTTAAAGTAAATCCAACTGTTGTTCCAGAAAGAGTGGAAGCAACGGAATCAAAGGTTACCATTTTTGACTATTCGCCTGAATCATTTCAAGAAGTACAACTCAATCAGGTTACGGATTCATTTCCTTTTAAAGATAGTAATAATGTTTCCTGGATCAATGTAGATGGCATCCGAAAAGCAGACGTGGAAGCTATCGCGGCTCATTATGGTATTCACTACTTAATTGTAGAAGACATCATGAGCGTTAGTCAACGTCCTAAAATGGACGAAATTGAAAACGTCTTGTTTTGTTTATTAAACATGCTTTATTTTAATGAAAAAACTGGCGCTGTTGAAACAGAACAAATAAGTATTGTACTTGGTGCAAATTTTATCGTTTCTTTTCAAGAAGACGCACACCGAGATGTTTTTAATCATATCCGTGAAAAATTAAGACTCAACCACACCAAGTTACGACTTAGCGGTGCAGATTATCTCTGTTATGCATTGCTAGACATGATTGTAGACCATTACTTCATTGTGATGGAAAAACTAGGCGACCGCATCGAAATGCTAGAGGAAAAAATTATTAGAAATAGTAACACCAGGTCTTTAGCTGAAATAAATAGTTTACGCAAAGAGCTCATCGTTTTAAAAAGAAACGTAAGTCCGGTTCGAGATTTAATGAATGGATTTATAAGAAGCGACAGTGATTTATTAGAGGAAAAAACTACAAAATATTTTAAAGATATTCTAGATCATATTACACAGGCCAATGAACTTGCAGAGAGTTACCGAGATATGATGATGAACTTACAGGACCTCTATTTAAGTCATGTAAATTTAAAATCCAATGAAGTCATGAAAGTAATGGCAGTAGTGACCTGTCTGCTCGCACCCGCAACAGTCATTGGCGGAATGTTTGGGATGAACTTTGACAAAATACCCTACCTACATCATCAGTACGGATTTTTTATAGCCGTTGGCCTCATGCTAATCGTTCCAATTTGGATGGTTCTTATTTTTAAAAGAAGAGGTTGGTTTTAACGACTTAATAATTACTAGTAACCCCAAGATTTCAAAATGGCTAAATCTTGCTTAACAGAATTAAGCGGTGTTTGACCCTGATAAGATTCTTGCTCTACAATAAAATGGGTAGTACCACCAACACTTGCGCAAACATCAGTAATCGCTCTGGTACCAGCAAACCCTTTTCCAAGCACACAGCTTTCATATGGAGACTCACCAGGTTCAGTGGCTTTAATTTCATCTTTTACATGTACCGATAAAAACCTGCCAGGGTTGTTTTTTACAATGGCAATAGGGTCTGCGCCGGTGCCGTAAATATTACCCATATCTAGTTGTAAGAATACTTTGCTTGGATCGGTATATTCTAATATTATTTCATAAATAGAATGACCCTTTAAATTTTTAGCAAATTCAAAATTGTGGTTATGATAACCAAACTTCATGCCGTATTTATTACACAATTCCCCACTTTTATTAAATACATCTGCAAATGCTCGCATGGAATCATAATCCTTGCGCAATTCATCATCTAACCAAGCGCTAATAACATATTGCATACCAGCAGTAGCTGCGTCCTCAATAGTATATTTCCATGCGTCTGTAAAATCTTTTTTGGCAGCATCCCAGTGCTTTAATTCTAGATTTGAATGTCCACTAGGCATGTGTAAACCAAAGCCATCGAGAATTTTTTTAAACTCGATAGGTGAATAACCGTAAAATTTTCGATCTATATAATAAGCGTGTTCAACGTGCTTATATCCTATTTTGGAGAGTTGCTCTAATGTAGCAATAGGATTGGCTTTCATGTCTGTGCGTAGAGAATAAAGTTGAACACCAATAATATGTTGAGGCTTTGGCGCCGCAAATAAATTAGGTTTTACAACCATTACACCAGCAGCTGCAAATGCAGTATTTTTAATAAAATTTCTACGGCTATGTGTCATAACATACAATTTAACTGTTCCTTAAAGTTAGTATTAATTAAGATTCTTCATCAAAATAAAGCTTATAAAATTGTTTGCCCGATTTTTCGTCATACCCCTTTTCTACTAAATCTTTACGGCCATGGATATAAATATGAAAGTTTTTATCAAGTTTAACCACCGCTTTAAAAAATCGTTGTTGCTTTTTTACGGCCGCCACATGAATAGAAAACTCGTCTTCAATCACTACTTGCTTGGCTACTTCGTACTGGCTTTTATACTGCGTAAAACTTTCTATCAGTTCGGGGTGATGGAGTACTTCTTTACCAAAATCTTGCATATTAAAAGATTCGAGGCTGGTGAAGTATTCCATGCTCCGGTGTAAGAGATCTACCTGATCTGTTTTTGTTACTTCAAACTTATCCTGGTATTCGTTGCTAATAAATAGTTTACACATGCCTAGTGCCGCGTCGGTGTAATGATAACTGTTGGCACGGCGGGATATTTGTAAAAAGTCGTTCACCCAATACTGCGTGTCTTGTTGTTTATTGGTATTGTCTACCATGCAAACTACATAGCCGTCTGCGCCGTCTTTATTGTAAATCAAACAGCCTTTATCTAATTTATTGATAGCAATCCCGTCTTCGGCGCTAATACCCCAACCTTCCTTTTTTGTTTTCAATTGCAAAAAGGTTTCTTTGGTTTCACTTTTAAAAAGTCCAATCCCAGAAATAAATTCGGTACCCAAAGGAAGGTTCGTGAATTTAGCAACATAGAGTTCGCCGTCTTTCACTTT
>JBMSJE010000128.1:0-3179 GCA_049418605.1 Sediminibacterium sp.
ACCGAAATGGAGAATCTGCCAAATACAGATTTGGGGTTGCAAAAGTACGTAAAAGTGTTGATTCTACTGCATTTTTTGATCTATTTTTTCGAGTAAAACCACAAAAGTTGGGAAATGATCGCTAAATCCATCCCTAAACTGGTTCCCATCCCAGGTTCTTAGGGGGTAACCTTTGAACCGGCCCTGCTGTTCAATCATAAAAAAAGACTTATAGATGTGTGAGCTGCCTAAAAATAGGCGCCCAGCATGCCTTGGTGGAATCCAGCTTTGAGATACCAGTATTTGGTCAAAAATACCCCAGGCGTCTCTATTAGCAAGGGTTCCGTTACCTTTTGCCAAAACTTCTACCCAAGGGTTGTATAAATCCGATTTTTTGATCATTTTTAGACCCCCACTTGATTGAAGAGCATGAGATATGCTATAATCTGACGGGTTGTCGTTTAAATCACCCATCACCAAAACCTTAGCAGCTGCATCCTCCGCTAAGATGGTGTTGATATGACTTCTGCAAACCCGTGCTGCTATAATCCTAGCTTCGGTACTCCTTTTTTGGCCACCGCGCCTACTGGGCCAGTGGTTCACATAAACATGCACGGTGTCGTGTAGTAAAACACCTTTCACGTATAAAATATCTCTGGTAAAATAGGGCAGTTTGTTTCTGGAAGGAAGTTGAACCGTTAAACTTTTATGACTTAGCGGTTTAAAATATTTTGGTTGATAGA
This sequence comes from Sediminibacterium sp., assembly GCA_049418605.1. Classification (GTDB taxonomy): domain Bacteria; phylum Bacteroidota; class Bacteroidia; order Chitinophagales; family Chitinophagaceae; genus Sediminibacterium. Next base: position 723 of record JBMSJE010000128.1, read on the forward strand.
GTAAGGCCACATCAATACCTCGTAAATCTTTTGAATTTTCATGCACAAATAAATAGCCTCTATTTTTTAAAAGCGGATGCTTGATTAAATCTTGTAGCACCGTATCGTTTTCTATTTCAACAGCCCCTAAAATAGCCGGCCCATCGTTATTGATATCGGCGCCTATTTGTTGTACAACCCTTGCTAGGTTGCTTACTTTTTTACGGTAGATACTACTGTTATAATGTTTAGCTCCGGTAGGTAAAAATTCTTCATCATCAATAGTTGTATTATTAATAGTATCATAGAAATTTTCGAAATTATAAAAAGCGGCAATACAGCTGTGATGCCTTATGGGATTAGTTTTTATGGGTGTTGTATCTTTTTTTATTGCCGTATTGCAGCTGCATAATAGGATAGCAAAACAGGTAACCAAAAATAAACAATAAACTGTGTTTTTTATATAGCGCATATCTTTTATTCGCTAATTACAATTATTTAAACTGGTATTTCACGCCAATATTTTGTAGTATTAATTTTCATATTTGAACTGCATTAGATTGTGCTGGAAATCTATGTTATGCGCACCCTCTATCTATGTTTGATTTGTGTTTTTATGACGGGTATATTGCACGCTCAAAAACGAAGCAAATCAAAAGCACCCCCAGGTGTACTCGTGCAAAAAATGATAGTATCGGAGCCTGACGAAATACCTATTGTAGTATTAGATCCTGATACCAAAAATGGGTTGGAGCCTTCCTTTGTTGCATCTTCTTTGCATGCCAACAAAGACCCATTTTATAATACGGCAAGTTTTGGTTTTGCAGCGGCAGGATTTATGATTAAAGGGCTTGATGCCAGTTTCTCTCAAACCCTATTCAATGGACTTCCCATTAAAAGTTTGCTCACGGGAAGTCCTCATTTTGCTGTTTACTCGGGGCTGCAACAAATGATGCGAAAAACATTGGTGCTAGATGGCATTGCGGGTAACGAGCTTTCTTTTGGAAGTCTTGGTAACACAACAGGGGCTGATATTAGAGCAGTTGTAATGCCGAAACAAAGCAAAATAGCAGTAACCATTGCAAACCGCGCCTATTCGCATAAATATGTTGTACAAATGTCTACTGGTGAATTAAAAAACGGATGGGCATTTGCCGCTCATCTTAATGCGCGCCTTGCAAAAGAGGGCTACTACAGTGGCTGTGGGTATGAAGGGTATGGGTATATGTTAAGCGTTGATAAAAAATTAAAAACGCGCACTGTTTTGTCTTTGTCTTTATTGGGTGCTCCAATTGCCGCAGAGCGGCAGGCACCTGTACTCCAAGAATCCTTACAATATTTTGGCGCCTATTACAATCCTAATTGGGGCATGCAAAATGGGCTCAAACGAAACGCTGTAAAAAGCACCACACATTTGCCTACTGTTATTTTTTCTGCGGCGCTACCACTACCTCAGGCACAAAAATTAAATATTGCAATAGGATGTACAATGGGGGTAAAAAGTATTACCGGGCTTGATTGGAATAGCGCCGCAGATCCGCGCGCAGATTATTATAAATACCTACCAAGTTATTACCAAGATTCTGCGCTGAGGGCACTCATGCATGATAATTTACTTCAAAACCCTGACAAAGGACAATTAGATTGGACAGGTATGTATACCCTAAACGCCATTTCAAATGAGCCTGTAATTGTTAGTGGCAACCCTAATGTAGTACTTCAAAAAAGAGCGGCCGTTATTTTGGAAAACAGGATGGATGCACAACAAATACTTATGGGATCGCTAGTGTATCAATCTCCCATAGGAAATGTTGGACTTTTTACCGCCGGCATCAACGCTCAATTTGAACGGCATCATTTTTATAAAAAAGTACAAGATTTATTAGGCGCTCATTATTATGTTAACATCAATCAATTTGCCGAAGATGCTTTGCAAATAAGAACAGATGTGAATCAATTTGATATCGAAAATCCCAATCAAATTATTTTGCAACATCAAAATTTTGGCTATAATTATGTAGCTAAGTTTTTACAAACTACTGCCTTTATGCAGTCTAGTTGGGCCTTTGCACGTTTTGATGTTTTTGCGGGGCTTCAATTAACGGGTAATCGTTTTAATCGAGTAGGCCTTGTAAAAAATGGCTTGTTTCCACTTCAATCTAAAGGACCTTCCTACACCTATCATTTTACAAGTCCGGAAGCTAAACTAGGCGTTACCTATAAATTAAATGGGCGTCATTATTTTAGTGTAGAATTATTGTCGGGAGCCAGAGCGCCACTTTTTGACAATGTGTTTGTTGCACCAAAAATGCGATCAACAGTTACAGATAATATAAGTTCCGAACAAATTAGGTCAGCGCTAATAGGGTATCAGTATCAATCTAATTTTTGCAAAATTGGGGTTCGTGCTTTTTTAATCACGCAACAAGGTGCAAGGGATGTGCTTACATTTTACCACGATGGTTACCACAGTTTTGT
>JBMSJE010000129.1:0-3177 GCA_049418605.1 Sediminibacterium sp.
CACTTAGTTCAGGTAAAGTAGTTCCTGGTTATGGCCATGCGGTACTGCGTAAAACGGATCCTCGTTTTACAGCGCAAATGGAATTTGGTAAAAAACATATGCCGGATGATAAATTGGTAAATACTGTTTGGAATATTTATGAAACCGTGCCACCAATTTTACAATCATTAGGTAAAGTAAAAAATCCTTGGCCTAACGTTGATGCACACTCTGGTGCATTACTGGTTCATTACGGCTTAGTAGAATATGAATTTTACACCGTGTTATTTGCCGTGAGTAGAGCACTTGGTGTACTTTCTAGTTTATGTTGGGACCGTGCATTAGGCTTCCCACTAGAAAGACCAAAATCTGTTACTACAGATTCGGTAAAGCAATGGTTAGAAGGAAAAGCAGAAATCTGGGAAGGATAATCATAATAGCGTAGGGGAATTAGCTCAGTTGGTAGAGCGCTTGCATGGCATGCAAGAGGTCAGCGGTTCGACCCCGCTATTCTCCACTAACGATAAAAAAGAAAGGCACTACACGTGGTGCCTTTCTTTTTGTAGGACTATAATTTTATTTTACAACAATTACAATTCCTTGTTTCACAATTCTATTGCCTTGTATGTCTATACCTGCAACGGTTACTAGATATGGCGCTGGTGGTAATGGATTGCCATTATAAGTACCATCCCATTTGTCTGTCATGCTATTGGTAATAAACACTTGTCTATTATTACTATCCTGCACCCTAAAGTATTCTAGGATTTTAATTTCTATGTACTCAGGCTTATACTTATCATTAACACCATCGTTGTTTGGAGAGAATCCAGTAGCAAGGTAAATGTCAGGTTTATTAAATGCCCATACTTCTTGCTTGTCATTGTTAACACATCCTGCCGAATCTGTTATGGTAATCGTATATGTTAACTTATCTTCGGTAATACTGAATTTTGGATTTTTAATTTTTGTATCCGTAAGTCCAGTGTATGGTAACCAAGCGTAGCTTCTGCCATTTCCAACAGCATTTAGTTGTCCCATCACGCGCTTCACCGTTTGAATTTTTGGATATACCTCATTGGCGCGCGGACTTTTGATGGTCATATTAATAGTGGTATCATCCGTTAAGAACGGACAACTAGCACTGGTGGCTGTTAGCTTTATTTTATAAGCTCCATATTGTTTATACACGTTTTGAGGATTGCTTAGGGTAGACGTATTGCCATCATCAAAGTTCCAACTAAACTTCACCACAGAGTCTGGTGCAAATTGCGTAAAGCTTTTGTTGATAAAGAGTACAGGGAATCCTTGACAACTATCTTGGGTTACAAAACTTGCAATAGGATTTCCATATACCATTAATTTTTTAGTTAAAGTATCTGCTACGCAACTACTATCACTTTCAACAATTAATTGTAATGATTTAGCCCCTGGTGTTTTATAGGTGTAAGATGGAACTGCACTTGTATTTCTGATGATGGTGGTATCCCCAAAATTCCAAGTATACTTTGTTAGCTTGGTACTAGCATGGCCAAACACCGAATTATTTATTGCAATTGATGGCGTGGTCATACAGGTATCGTTGATGGTAAACGAAGCTGTTGGTTTACCATAATTGATCACTGTTTTTGAAGCAGTATCTGAATGACAACCCTTAATATCAGTAACGGCATGACGAACAGTGTAAGTTCCACTATTTGAAAATTGGAATCTCATTCCAGGCGTTGATCCTAGTGTTTTATTCAGCTCTTTAATTTGCCAATAATTATCTCTTACAGCAAATAAAGAGCGTGTTGTGTCAAGTCCATTAATAATTAAGCTTCCTTTGCAAGCGTCCAAATTGTCAAGACTAAATGCAGCATTGACTTTGTTTAAAGTAAGTTTTGCAACAGGTACGGTTAAGATACCGCAGCTATTGGTAAGCTTTGCTGTGTAGTATCCAGTATCATTAATAATAAATTTATTGATATTGAATTCTTTGGTATCTGATCCAATGATTTGTTCGCCATTTTTAAACCAAGAGAATATAAGGGTGTCGTCATTGTTTGCAAAATCTTTCAGCGCAAGTTTAGTATTTGTTTGATAGCAGATGGTATCGCTTATTAATGCCTGAGTTGACCAAGCAATATTTTTCATAATCAAATTACCTGGAACAGCAAAGGTGGTGCCACATTTGTTGGTAATGCTAACTGAATAAGTAGCCACATCGTTAGTTCCAAACTGTTTGATTCTTAAAGTATCGGATTCGCGTCCAACAAAAGGTAGTTCATTCTTATACCATTGGAAACTATTAGGCAATAGTGAGTAGATCGTTGATTTTAAAACCATCTCTGAGTTTTCACAAACCTTATAATTGATAGGTAATGGAACAGTAACAATCGGTTTTTCTGCAATTTTCAGTTCGGCTTCGGTAGAATAGGTTATACCACAAGCATTCGTGATTCTTAATTTATAATTTCCGCCATTAACCTTTTGAACGTTATCAAGTGTAATTGATTTATTGACTGCATTTAAAATAGGATCTTGATTAAAATACCACTGGTAACCTACTTTTTCATTAGGCCTAAGTTTTACGTCAACATTATAATTGAGTTGTGTGCCAGTACATAAAATTTGATTCACTATATTACCAGTAATAACGGGCTTGGTATTAACACTTAAAACCTGAGTGGCAGTGTCTTTACATCCATAAACACTTTTTGCAAATAAATATACATTGAAGTCGTTGGCAAAGTCATAACTATGGCTCACTTGCGATTGCTTGCTTGTTACGCCATCACCAAAATCCCATGTAAGATCTACCAATGAATTATCGCTTATTAATACATTTGGTTTTAATATAAATGTATTGTTGTCAATACATTGCATTGGAGGTGTACCCACTAGTGCAATATCTATTTGTGGTGTTGGTCTAACTTGTAATAAAGCGCTTTGGCTCATTACATCACCACATGCCGAACTTAATTTTACACTGTAAACACCTCTATTGCTCATGACGGTATTTGCTATCAATAATGTTGGTTGATTCGCGCCAGATAAAGCAGCACCGTCTTTGAACCATTGGTAAGTAAATCCTATTTGATCAGCATTTGATGTTACTACTTTATTGGTCCAGTCTAAGTTTTCACAAATAGTACCCTCCACCGGATGTGTTTGAATAACGGGTAGGTTGGTAATGCCTAAATTAAATAAATCAAT
>JBMSJE010000130.1:0-3118 GCA_049418605.1 Sediminibacterium sp.
TACGTAATTTTTGCATTATTGCACATATTGACCATGGTAAATCTACCCTGGCCGACCGTTTATTGGAACATACCAAAACCATTGGTGAGAGAGACATGATGAACCAGGTTTTGGATGACATGGACTTGGAACGTGAAAAGGGTATTACCATTAAAAGTCATGCCATTCAGGTGAGTTACATGTACAAGGGTGTCGAATATATTTTAAACCTTATTGATACACCGGGTCACGTAGACTTTAGTTACGAGGTAAGTAGGGCGCTTGCAGCTTGTGAGGGTGCTTTATTGTTAGTAGATGCCTCTCAGGGCATACAGGCACAAACCATTTCAAATTTATATTTAGCGATTGACAATAATTTAGAAATCATTCCTGTTATTAATAAAATTGACATGGATGGCGCTAAAATTCCGGAAGTAACAGATCAAATTGTTGACTTAATAGGATGTAAGCCAGAAGATATATTATTAGCAAGTGGTAAATCAGGTATTGGTATCGAGGAAATTTTAATGGCCATTGTGGAACGTATTCCAGCACCAACCGGTGATCCTGACGCACCACTACAAGCACTTATTTTTGATAGCGTTTTTAATAGTTTCAGAGGTATTATTGTTTATTACCGCATCATGAATGGGGTACTTAAAAAGGGAGACAAAATTCAATTTGTGGCTTCTGGAAACGATTATTTTGCCGACGAAGTAGGTGTTTTAAAATTGAATATGACACCAAAGCCCGAAGTAAGGGCTGGCGATGTAGGCTATATTATTACAGGTATTAAAAATGCAAAAGAAGTTAAAGTGGGTGACACGATAACACTTGCAAACAATCCTGGAAAAATGATCAATGGATTTGAAGAAGTAAAACCCATGGTATTTGCGGGTATTTTCCCGGTAAATACAGATGAGTTTGAAGAACTCCGTGATTGTATGGATAAGCTTCAATTAAATGATGCTTCTTTAACTTTTGAACTTGAAACTTCACAAGCATTAGGCTTTGGTTTTAGATGCGGATTTTTAGGCCTCTTACACATGGAAATTATCCAGGAGCGCTTAGAACGTGAGTTCAATCAAACAGTAATTACAACAGTTCCCAACGTAGGATTTATTGCTTATACTACCCGTAACGAAAAAATCATGGTTAACAATCCTACAGAAATGCCGGATCCTGTTAAAATTGATAGAATCGAGGAGCCGTTTATTCGCGCCCAAATTATTACACTCCCTGACTATATTGGAAACATTATGACACTGTGCTTAGGTAAAAGGGGCATGCTTATTAACCAAAGTTATTTGACACCAACCCGTGTAGAACTCATCTTTGAAATGCCATTAACTGAAATCGTATTTGATTTCTATGACAAATTAAAAAGCTCTACACGAGGTTATGCTTCTTTTGATTATAATCCAATTGGCTACCGCGATGCAGACATCGTAAAAATGGACATTTTACTAAACAATGAAAAAGTGGATGCATTAAGTGCCCTTATTCATAGAAGTAGAGCTGCTGATTTTGGTAGAAAATTATGTGAGAAATTAAAAGAGCTGTTACCCAAACAACAATTCCAAATAGCAATTCAAGCAGCTATTGGGGCTAAAGTAATTGCCAGAGAAAACATTAGTGCGATGCGCAAAGACGTTACTGCAAAATGTTATGGTGGTGATATTAGCCGTAAACGTAAATTACTAGAAAAGCAAAAAGAAGGTAAGAAGCGAATGCGTCAAATTGGTAACGTAGAAGTTCCTCAAGAAGCATTTTTAGCGGTACTAAAACTAGACTAATTCCTTTTTTTAATGGTTTGATCTGGATTCACTTTTGGATCAGGATCTAACTCTTTAATTCTAGGGAGGTGTATCCATTTTCCTTTATCCCATTTAAATCCTTCATAAGTTCCATAGGGGACAAGGGTTTCCTTTTTTTGTGGAATATTTTCTTCACTAATAAGTGTAGCAAATATGATGAGGTCAAGTTCAGGATCATAATTCATTTTAACAATAGACTCTTTCTTATATTCTAATACAAAACGCGAAGTAGGTTGCTTGGGCTTAAAATCATCATTTTTATAAACGAAATAATGACCACCAAACACAGGTTTATTATCGGTATCAAAATACAAGACTTCCATCCATTTTTTATGCGTTACTGCATTGTTACCATCTAAACCCAATAAGGTGTAGTAAGTTTTGTTATCATACTTTTTAGGGATGATTTTGTAGTAGATGGCGCCAATCCAGTGTTTGGCGTCTCTTACAGAATCGTTGGGGGCATCTGTAAATTCTGAGCAATCAAAAAGTGGGATAAGTTGTAAACTTCCGTCCTTTGAATTGAGCTGGATAGCTCCTTTTTGACGATAGCTTTTTTCATCTTCTAATAATAGCTGCCAAGTAAATATTTTAAAAGTACTATCGGGAGAAAATAGGGTAGACACCGTTATTAATGAATCAAATTTGTGGTTAAACGAATAAGGTGTTTTTAATGCCCTAACGAGCCCTTTGGTAAACGCGCTATCTGCTGTAACCCTTTCTGCGTATGTTTCTGCATTAACGATATTAAAAGCTGTTTTTTTTATTTGATCCTCCAATTGTGCAATATTTTGCGCAGCTAATTGATTACAAACAAGAAATAATACAAAAAGAATCTTTTTCATAACTGACTTATAGTGCGTTTGCAAATTCAATTAACGAGTTAAATCTAAAATCAATATTTGGATGCGGAAATTCTATTTCCGGATGTGTTGTTGCTAAAAAAACACTGTGCATACCAGCATTACGTGCAAATCCCATATCACTTAAACGGTTGCCCACCATAATGCTTTTTGAAAAATCAATGTCCGGAAATGCTTCTTGTGCTTGATAAGCCATGCCACATTGTGGCTTACGGTTAGGAGAATCATCTGCCATATCAGAACAATGATAAATCGCATCTATTTGACCACCACCAAGTTCAATTTGTAATTGTAAAGAGGCATGAATAGCATCTAAGTCTTGAACAGTCATGAGTCCTTTTCCAATACCTTTTTGATTGGTTACTATGATGATTTTTGAAAATTGCGTTGCAAAAATGCGCATAGCATCTACCACACCATCATAAAGTTTTAATTCAGACACATTTCTGATATAGTCTA
>JBMSJE010000131.1:0-3072 GCA_049418605.1 Sediminibacterium sp.
CATGGAAGAAGAAATAGAAAAAAAACAAGGATTACCGCTAGCACAAAAGCTAGAAATGTTTAGCAATAGACTAACAAAAGTGTTTAAGCACCGCAGTAAAATTGCCAGGCGCACCGGCGTGGGCTGTTACCGTATTTACGAGCATGACCTTCCCGAATTTCCTTTTTGTATAGAAGCTTACGAAAATAAAATTTATGTATCAGAATATGTAAGAAGGCATGGCATGACCGATGAAGAGCATGATGCATGGCTACAACCCTCTCTCGAAATTATAAGCGAAATAACCGCAACGCCGCTTAGCAGTATTTACAAGCGTGAAAGAAAAAAAATGTCTCATAGAGACGAACAGTATGAAAAAGTAGATACCAAGCAGGAGTTTTTTACTGTGCTTGAAAATGATTTAAAGTTTCAGGTTAACTTAACGGACTATTTAGATACCGGACTTTTTTTAGACCACCGCATCACCAGAGAAATGGTGCGCAGTGAAGCAAAGGATAAACGTTTTTTAAATTTATTTTGCTACACCGGTTCCTTTTCGGTGTATGCAGCAGCTGGAGAAGCGGCTACAGTAACGTCGGTGGATTTATCTAAAACCTATTTGAGTTGGGCCGAAACCAATATGGCTATCAACTTATTAAAAGACCCTAGCAAATATTTTTATATCCACGCCGATGTAAAACAGTATTTAAAAACCCTAGCCCCCAACAGTTTTGATTTGATTGTGATGGACCCTCCTACGTTTAGCAATAGCAAGCGAATGAAAGATTTTTTAGACATCCAAAGAGACCATGTAGAACTTATCAATGACATGCTTGCAGCAACAACAATTGGTGGCACACTTTATTTTAGTACCAACTACACTAAATTTATTTTAGATGAAGCGGGTATTAAATCCAGTAGCATTAAAGACATCACCAAAGCCACTACTGGATTTGATTTTGAAGGAAAACTAAAACGTTGGTGCTACCGCATCATTAAATAAATTTATGAATAAAAAAATCCCCTACGAAAACGCAGGGGATTTTTTTATTCATCTAAGTAAATCCTATTTCACTTCTTCAAACTGCGCGTCTTCTACATTTTCATTTTGAGGTTGGGCACCACCCGCTGCATCTGGACCTGCTGCACCAGCTTCTGGACCGGCCGCTTGTTGTGCCTTGTAGATTTCTTCAGAAGCCGCCGTCCATGCTGTATTCATTTCGGCCATCGCAGCATCGATAGCTGGAATGTCTTGATTTTTATGCGCTTCTTTTAATTTGGTAAGCGCCGCTTCGATCGGTTCTTTTTTATCGGCAGAAATTTTATCGCCAAACTCTTTAAACTGCTTTTCTGTTTGGAAAATAAGACTATCGGCCTGGTTTAATTTTTCTACTTTTTCACGTGCTTCTTTATCAGTTGCTTCGTTGGCTTTTGCTTCGGCTTTCATTTTTTCAATTTCTTCCTTGCTCAAACCACTACCCGCTTCGATTCTGATTTTTTGTTCTTTACCAGTACCCTTGTCTTTTGCGTGTACACTTAAAATACCGTTTGCATCGATATCAAAAGTTACTTCGATTTGAGGAACACCTCTTGGTGCTGGTGGAATACCATCTAAATTAAAGATACCTAAGCTCTTGTTTTGATTGGCCATTGGACGTTCTCCCTGTAACACATGGATTTGCACACCCGGTTGGTTATCACTTGCTGTAGAATATACTTCTGTTTTTTTAGTTGGAATAGTTGTGTTAGAAGGAATCATAGTTGTCATCACACTACCCATAGTTTCGATACCTAAGCCAAGTGGTGTAACGTCTAATAACAATACATCTTTTACTTCGCCGGTTAATACCGCACCCTGAATGGCTGCACCTAATGCAACTACTTCGTCTGGGTTAACACCACGATTAGGTTTTTTACCAAAGAATTTTTCTACAATTTCCTGAACTTTTGGAATACGTGTAGAACCACCCACTAAAATAATTTCATCAATATCTGATGTGCTGTAACCAGCATCTTTTAATGCTGCTTCACAAGGCTTCAAACATCTTGTAAATAAATTATCTGCTAAAGCTTCAAATTTTGCTCTTGATAATTTTACTACCAAGTGCTTAGGCACACCATCAACAGCAGTAATGTATGGTAGGTTAATTTCTGTTTCGGCAGAAGCACTTAATTCAATTTTTGCTTTTTCGGCAGCTTCTTTTAAACGTTGAAGCGCCATTGGATCTTTGCGTAAATCAATCGCTTCTTGATTTTTAAATTCATCCGCTAAAAAGTCCATGATTACTTTATCAAAGTCGTCACCACCTAGGTGTGTATCACCATTGGTAGATTTCACTTCAAATACGCCATCCCCTAAATCAAGTACCGATACGTCAAACGTACCACCACCTAAGTCAAATACCACAATTTTTTGTTCTGTATTTTTTTTATCTAAACCATAAGCAAGCGCTGCAGCTGTAGGTTCGTTTACAATACGTCTAACATTTAAGCCTGCAATTTCACCAGCTTCTTTGGTTGCTTGACGCTGTGCATCGTTAAAGTAGGCCGGCACTGTAATAACAGCATCTGTTACTTCCTGACCCAAATAATCTTCTGCGGTTTTTTTCATTTTTTGTAACACCATCGCAGAAATTTCTTGTGGTGTATACATACGATCATCAATCGCTACACGAACGGTGTTGTTATCACCCTTTGCAACGTTATAACTCCAATGACTAATTTCTTCAGTTACTTCATCAAAACGACGACCCATAAAACGCTTGACGCTAGTAATGGTGTTTTGAGGATTTGTGATGGCTTGACGTTTAGCAGGATCTCCTACTTTACGCTCCCCATTTTTTAAAAAGGCAACTACAGAAGGCGTTGTTCTACGACCTTCATCATTTGCAATTACAACTGGTTCATTACCTTCCATTACGGCTACACAACTGTTTGTGGTACCGAGGTCAATGCCTATTATTTTTCCCATATAAATTGAATTTCAGATTAATAATCAGGGGTATATACCCAATCTTTATGCCATCTAGCCAAAAAGTGCAAAAATGTCAGCCTTTTTTAGCCAAAATAGGTAGTTTTAAGCATGAGAAGCTT
>JBMSJE010000132.1:0-3051 GCA_049418605.1 Sediminibacterium sp.
AATCGGCTTTTGTTTTAGCAGCATTAAATTCGTTTCTAATGTTTTGTAATTGCTGCCCTTTTTCTGAAGAAAAACCAACATAGGCTTTAAATAAATCGTTGTCTCGTGAACCGGTAATGGTTGCTTTTTCTTTGATGGTGGTATCTCCTTCAATATTAAAATGCTGGATATCGTCCATTAAAAATTCAAACTGCTTGGTGATTTGCGGCGTAACCACAAAGTATACCCCACTCGTTAATTTAGTATCTCCTTTAAACACGCCTTGACCATTTGCATCTAGCATGGTGGAGTCAACGAGCACTAAACTCTTGCCATAATAACTTCCTATGTATACTTTACAATTGGTTAGTGGCTTCAACTTGATAGAAATGCGTCTTCCAGCAGGTTTGGTTTGTGCGTCAATGGTGTTGCTCAAACAAAGCAATGTAATTAGGGCTAAACAAGATTTTGCTAAAATGTTCTTCATACTATTAAATTCTATGCAAATTTAGGTATTTAGATCATGCAGCCTCTTAAAGCGTCTTATATTTGCATGTAGTGAGAAAACAAAAGAAACAGCCCATTTTAGAACAGGTATTGGTAGAAAATTATGCTGCCGAGGGCAAGGCATTAGCACGCGTAGACGGAAAAGTAGTTTTTATTGAAGGTGCAGTACCAGGTGACGTTGTAGATGTGCAACTCAAAAAAAATAAAGCCGATTGGGCAGAAGGCTTTGTGGTCTCATTTAGATCTTATTCCGAAGATCGGGTGCAGCCTTTTTGTACGCATTTTGGTATTTGTGGTGGTTGTCAGTGGCAAATGCTACCCTATGCAAAACAACTCCTGTATAAGCAACAACAAGTAACCGATAATTTAACCAGGATTGGTCGCATACAGCTGCCAAACATCCAGCCTATTATTGGCGCTACTCAAACGGAGCTCTACCGCAACAAAATGGAATATACGTTTGCTACCAAAAAATATATTCCTTCCGAAGAATTTAGAGCCCTCAAAGCATCAGGTGCCGATTTTTCCAATCAACCTGGCGCCGCTGGATTTCATGTGCGTGGATTTTTTGATAAAGTAGTTGAAGTAGATACTTGTCATTTGCAAGAAGAGCCTACCAACCTCATTCGTAAAATGGTAGCTAAGTATGCACTAGATCATGAGCTACCTTATTACGATGTAAAGCAGCATACGGGATGGTTGCGTAATATGTTTGTGCGTAATACCACAACCGGAGAACTCATGATTAATGTTGTATTTGGTTACGAAGACGAACCACACCGCCTTGCCTTACTTGATCAGCTACTTGAATCGTTTCCAGCCATTACAACATTACTATATACGATCAATACAAAACGAAATGATAGTTTGTATGACCTGGATCCAAAAACCTATTTTGGAAATGGTAGCATCACCGAAAAGCTAGAAAAATTTTCTTTTAAAATTAGTCCTAAATCATTTTTTCAAACCAATACCAAGCAGGCCCAAAAACTCTATCAAGTAACCCGCGAGTTTGCCGAACTAGACGGTTCACAAGTGGTGTATGATTTGTATTGCGGTACCGGTAGCATTGGTATTTTTTTAAGCGAAGGCGCTAAAAAAGTGGTGGGTGTAGAAGTCGTAGCTGATGCTATCGAAGACGCAAAAATTAATGCCGCACTCAATAATTTAAACCATACTGCATTTTTTGCTGGTGATGTTATCGATATTGTAGATGATACCTTTTTTGCCACGCATGGCAAGCCTGACGTGGTTATCACAGACCCACCAAGAGCGGGGATGCATGATAAACTCGTAAAAAAATTATTAGAAATAGCGGCACCAACCATTGTATACGTAAGCTGTAACCCTGCTACTCAAGCCAGGGATTTAGCCCTTTTAGATGAAAAATACGAGGTCACTAAAATTCAGCCAGTGGATATGTTTCCGCATACCTTGCACATCGAAAATGTGGTGCAGCTTAAATTAAAATCTTTGAATCCATCATAAGAACACCTTGTTAATACATTTATATGACAGAATTTAGACCCGGCCGATTTGAAATTTTGCCCGTAATCATTAAAAATCTTTTGATCATTAATGGATTATTTTTTTTAGCGCAAATCACATTTCCTGAATCTCCTACTGCAAGTTTTAGTCTAGAAGATTTGTTTGCACTTCATGCATGGCAAAGTGAATTATTTAAACCATGGCAACTTGTAACACACTTATTCATGCACGGCGACTTCTATCATATTTTGGGTAATATGTTTGCGCTCTGGATGTTTGGATCGGTATTAGAAAATTTATGGGGCTCTGCTCGTTTTCTAACTTTTTATTTGGTTTGTGGACTTGGCGCAGCGCTTATTCATTTATTATTTTTAAATTATGAATTAACGCCACTTATTCAGGAATTTCAAACTAGAGAAAAACTAGGTCTTATCAATGAAGCCGTAGCTTTCAAATACAATCAAATTATTAATACGGCTACACTTGGCGCGAGTGGCGCAGTATTTGGCATACTCGCAGCATTTGTTTATTTATTTCCTAATACCTACATCTATTTATACTTTTTTGTACCCGTTAAAGCAAAGTGGGTAGGTCTTATTTATTTCGCTTTTGAAATTTATAGTGCCGTTCAAAATGCAGCTGGTGATAATGTTGCTAGATGGGCCCACGTGGGTGGCGCACTTGTAGGATTAATTATTGTTATTACTTGGAACAAAACCAACAAAAAAACGTTTTACTAGTATATAATCAATTTATGCCTCAACAACGTTTCATGTCAAATAGAAAAATGCTTTTAGGAGAAGACAGCAATGCGCTCGTTTTTTTATTTGCAGTAAACATGCTCATTTTTGTATTGATCAGTTTTCTAAAAACAGTGTATTATTTAACGGATACCCCACTAGAACTTTTTGAGCGTCAAATTGTGGATTGGTTTAGGATGCCAAGCAGTTTTATGGGAGTCATTTATAAGCCTTGGACTTTTTTGATTCACTTTTTTAGCCAATATCAATTCTGGCAATTGGTGAGTAGTATGTTATGGCTTTGGAGCTTTGGTTACATTTTTCAAGATCTATCTGG
>JBMSJE010000133.1:0-2991 GCA_049418605.1 Sediminibacterium sp.
GCCATCGAAGCAACAAATTTTGCAAATCCAATTTGCCCGGTATATCAAAACGTAGTGGCTGCTGCTGTTACAGACCCTGCTGCGATCAAGCAAAATTTGATCAATCAATTAACCGGTGCTGTAAAATGGACACAAACCGTGGAGCAAATGGTGGCTGATGGCGCTACACATTTTACAGAAGTTGGTCCAGGAAAAGTATTGCAAGGCCTTGTACAAAAAGTATACAAAGAGGCAGCTGTAAACGGATTAAGTTAGTTGTAATTTATACGTCTAATATGCCATTGATCCATTCTGGATCGAGGGTGGTATTGTATTTTTTATAAAAGTTAATGGCTGGTTCATTCCATTCAAGTACTTGCCATACCATTCTTGAAAAGCCTTTGTCTTTTGTTTCCTGAACAACCTGATCAAATAATAATTTACCAATGCCTTGTCCGCGCATTTTTTCGGTGACAATAAAATCTTCGAGGTATAAGCATTGTCCTTTCCAAGTGCTGTATCTGATGTAATAAAGTGCAAAGCCTACAATGGTATCATTGACTTCTGCTACAAAGGCCCACCACACCGGATTTTCACCAAATCCACTTTGTTCAAAATGAGAAAGCGTAACGGTTACTTCGTTTGGTGCTTTTTCGTAAACAGCTAATTCATTAATAAGTCCAAGCATGCTAGGACAATCTTTGATAGTAGCGCGTCTAATATTTATTTGCATGTTTTTGCTATCAATTAATTAGCTAAGGGCTTGTGTTAAATCGGCAATAAGGTCTTCTATGTTTTCGATACCTACACTCATTCTTATGAGTCCATCAGTAATGCCGTATTTAGCTCTTTCTTCGGGGCTTACACCGTAATGGCTCATGCTAGCCGGGTGCGACACCAAAGTGTCTACTGTGCCAAGTGAAATAGCACGAACACAAACTTGTAAGGCGTCAATAAATTTTTTACCTGCTTCGAGACCACCTTTTAATTCAAAACTCATCACAGCCCCCGGATGTTTCATTTGCTTTTTTGCCACTTCATAATCGGGATGTGAAATAAGTCCATTATAATTTACTTTTAAAATGGCAGGATGTTTTTCTAAAAACTCGGCAACTGTTTGTGCGTTACTGCAATGTCTTTCCATGCGTAGTTCCAAAGTTTTCATGCCTTGTCCTAATAAAAAAGCATCAAACGGATTTGCATTACCCCCAAGTAGTACATGCCATTTCCAAACAGTCGTGTTCATTTTTTCTAAGTCACTACCAAGTAGTACGCCACCAATAGCAGAACCATGACCATTTAAAAATTTAGTGGTAGAATGAAACACATAATCTACGCCGTATTTAAATGGTTGTTGTAAATAGGGGCTTGCAAAAGTGTTGTCAACACTAACGAGGCGCTTGTGATTTTTTGCAATGGTAGTCACTGCTTCAATATCTACGCACTGAATGGTAGGGTTGGCAGGGGTTTCTATGTGAACGAGTTTGATACTGTTATTTGTTGCAAGTGCATTTTCTACAGCAGAAGTATCGCGCATGTCAACAATAATAATAGTAACGCCCATCGCAGCAACCACTTTATGTAGTAGTTCGTAAGTGCCACCATACAAAGAGTAATGTGAAAGAACGGCGTCACCTGTTTTTAATTCGCTCATAAAAAGCGTGGTCATAGCAGCTTGACCACTCGCATGTAAAAGTGCACGCAGTTGGAGTGGTGCTCCGTTTGTATCTTTGATTCCAAAAGCTTCTAGTGCTTCAATTGTTTTTTCGGCGGCTGTAAAAGTAGGGTTGCCCCAACGGCTATATATTCTTGTTTTATCTTTACCAGCAAAGCGGTCTATACCTTCTTCTGTACTATCAAATGTAAATGTTGAAGTAGCAAATATGGGTGTTAGATGCGCGTCTTCTGCATTGTGATGGCCTGCTGCATGCATGGCCACCGAACTTATACCCGTTAAAGGAATTTTGTTTTTCATACTAAATTATTTTGAATCGTAACCCCAGGTTAAAAGTGTTGCACCCCAAGTAAATCCACCACCAAAAGCAGCTAGTACAATGTTGTCGCCTTTTTTTAATTGTGATTCCCAGTCCCACAAACAAAGCGGCAAGGTAGCAGCAGTGGTGTTGCCATATTTTTGGATGTTGATCATTACTTTTTCTTTGTCCAGCCCCATCCTGTTTGCTGTTGCATCAATGATGCGCAGGTTGGCTTGGTGAGGGACTAGCCAAGCAATATCATCGCCGGTGAGTTGATTGCGTTCTAATAATTCGGCACTAACATCGGCCATACCTTTTACGGCAAACTTAAAAACAGCCTGTCCTTCTTGGTAAGCAAAATGCTCTTTATTTAAAACAGTTTCAACAGAAGCTGGTTTTAATGATCCACCTGCTTTCATGTGTAAATAATGCCTACCACTACCATCGCTCCTTAGAATGCTATCCTTAATGCCAACCGTATCATCATCTGAGGCTTCCAATAAAACTGCTCCGGCACCATCTCCAAAAATGATGCAAGTGGCTCTATCGGTATAATCTACAATTGCGCTCATTTTATCTACGCCTACAACAATTACTTTTTTGTATCGTCCACTTTCTATGTACATAGCACCTGTGGTGAGCGCAAATAAAAATCCACTACATGCGGCGCTCATATCATAGCCCCAGGCATTTGTGGCGCCAATTTTATCGCAAATGATATTGGCGGTGGCTGGAAATACCATGTCGGGCGTTACAGTGGCGCAAATAAGACAGTCAATTTGGGTAGGATCTAGGTTCTTTTTTTGTAAAATCTCCTGAACGGCAGGAACAGCCATATCGGAACTGCCTTTGCCTTCTCCTTTTAAAATTCTTCTTTCTTCGATGCCAGTTCTGGTTCGAATCCATTCGTCATTGGTTTCTACCATTTTTTCGAGGTCAAAATTGGTTAATTTGTCTTCTGGAACGTAGCCCCCCACGGCAGTAATTGTTGCTCTTCTGTTCTGCATATTGGATTTTCTTAAAATCTGCTAATTTT
>JBMSJE010000134.1:0-2980 GCA_049418605.1 Sediminibacterium sp.
GGTAGTGTAAAAGATAAGCAAACCGGCGAGTCTTTAATTAAGGCCGTGGTGCGTATCCAGGAACTACCAAACGCGGGTATTATTTCCAATGAATACGGGTTTTATTCCCTCACGTTACCCAAAGGCAATTACTCCGCCCTGGTATCACAAGTAGGTTACGAAACGCTGGTTCAAAAAATAAAACTAGACAGCAGCCAATCCATTAATTTTTATTTGCAAACTAAAAATGTTTTAAAAGAAGTAGTGGTGGAGTCGTCTCGAAAAAACGACAATTTAACCAAGGCACAAATGGGGACCGAAACCATTAACATGTCTTCAATCAGCAAAGTGCCTGTAATTTTTGGTGAAAAAGATCTTTTAAAGACGATACAATTATTACCTGGGGTAAAATCGGCGGGTGAAGGCAACAGCGGATTTTTTGTACGTGGGGGTGGAGCCGATCAAAATTTAATTTTACTTGATGAAGCGCCCGTTTATAATGCTACGCATTTACTTGGTTTTTTTAGCACATTTAATAGTGACGCCATTAAAGATGCTACTATCATTAAGGGCAATAGCTCAAGTCAATACGGCGGAAGGCTATCATCGGTACTCGATGTTAAAATGAAAGAAGGTAATAACCAAGATTATACGGTTAATGGGGGCATAGGTTTGATAAGTAGTAAAGTAAGTGTTGAGGGCCCGCTTCAAAAAAACAAATCTTCATTTATTCTTTCTGGCCGAAGAACCTATGCCGATGTATTTTTAAAAGCGACAGAAAAATTTAAAGACAACATTTTATATTTCTACGATTTAAATGCAAAAGCAAATTATCAAATCAACGCAAAAAACAAAGTATATATTTCGGGATATTTTGGAAGGGATGAATTAGGACTTGGTCAAGACTTTGGAATAGACTGGGGTAATAAAACCGGCACTGTTAGGTGGAATAAAATTATTAGCAATAAATTATTTTTAAACACCTCATTTATTTATAGTGACTATAATTACAATGTCAAGCTTAAAAATGGTGAAACTAATTTTAATATCAACTCAGAAATTAAAGACGTTAATCTAAAACAAGATTATACGTTTTATGCCAACACCCAAAACACGCTTCGCTTTGGTTTTAATAGTATTTTACATAACATTAAGCCTAGTACATTTAGCGGTACTGTTATTAATAGTGTTGCAAAATCAGGCAGAAATGGCCTCGAAAACGCCCTTTACCTCACCAACAATTATAAAGCCACAAATCAACTAACTATCGATTATGGTATGCGCCTATCGATGTATAGTTTAATGGGTGGCGATGTCTATAATATGTATGAAAATGGAGTAGTGCGTTCTTCTATAAAACTTTCTCCTTCTAGTTTTGGAAAAACATATGCAAATCTAGAACCCCGAATTACTTCCAACTATCGTATCGATGATGAAAAAAGTATTAAAGCCGGCTATGCTAGAAACGTGCAGCACCTGCATTTGTTAAGTAACGCTGTTGCGTCTAGCCCTTCGGATCAGTGGATTGGTAACTCCTATAATATCAAACCAGAAATTGCAGACCAGCTAAGTGTAGGCTATGTAACAAAACTATTTAAAAATAATTTTGAATTAACAGCAGAGGCCTACTATAAACACTTACAAAATCAAATAGACTATAAAGATGGTGCCGAAATAAATACGGTTTCGGATGTTGAAAGTGTTTTGTTATATGGCACAGGTAGAGCGTATGGTTTAGAGTTACTCTTAAAGAAAAAAGAAGGGCGCTTAACAGGATGGATTGGATATACGCTTTCAAAAACTGAAAGAAAAATTGAGGGTATCAATGAAGGAAAATGGTACAATGCCAGACAAGATAGAACACATGATATATCGGTGGTAGGAATTTATGATTTAAATGAGCGCTGGTCTATATCAGGTGTGTTTGTGTACAATACCGGAGATGCAGTAACATATCCTACTGGAAAATATAATCTGCAAGGTCAAACACTCTATCAGTACGCAGCTAGAAACGCTAATCGTATGCCAACATACCACCGCTTAGATTTTAGCGCTACTTACGAGAAAAACAAAACAAAAAGAAGGCATGGTTCTTGGAACTTTAGTTTGTACAATGTGTATGGTAGAGAAAATGCATACCGCATTAGTTTTAAGGACGACCCTAATGATCCTACCAGAACACAAATTATTAGAACTGCACTTTTTAAATGGGTGCCAAGTGTAACCTATCAATTTAAATTTTAGGCATGAAAAAAATATTCTTTCTTTTATCGTTTTGTGCCACCCTACTTATTGGTTGTGACAAAGAAATTAGCTTGGTACTAGATAATAATGAGCCTGTTCTCGTTATAGATGGTAGCATTACAGATCAGGCCGGTCCTTATTTTGTGCAACTTTCGATGTCTACACCCGTTGGCAATCCAACCCGTGTAGTTGGGGTAAACAATGCGCGCGTTATCATTACCGATCAACTCGGTGTTAAAGACAGTTTACAACTTGTAAGCAATGGCCTTTACCGAACGCAAAAAATAAAAGGAATAGAAGGTGGCACTTATAACCTAGAAGTAATGGTAGATCAAAAAAAGTATACCGCTTTTGCCAGCATGCCACAAAAAGTTAATTTAGATAGTCTTCGCATTAATACCTTTCCCTTTAATGGAGAAATTAGATATAGTATCATTCCGGTATACGCCGATCCAATTGCAATTGGTAATAGCTACCGCTTTATTCAAAAAATTAACGATACACTAGATCCTACTTTTCATGTATTTAATGACAACCTCAACAATGGAAAAGTAAATCAACGACCATTACGTAGTGGTGATGATAATTTAAAAATCAAACCACGTGACCAGGTTTTTGTAGAAATGCAATGCATTTCAAATACTAGCTATACCTATTATTATAGTTTAAACCTTCAAAGTGGTGCAGGACCGGGCGGCGGCACAGCCCCATCAAATCCACCATCTAATATTGAGGGTGGTGCACTAGGGATTTTTTC
>JBMSJE010000135.1:0-2927 GCA_049418605.1 Sediminibacterium sp.
GGCTACCTTTTGCCATACATTTCCTCTTCCTTTTCATGTTCTTTATCGTAAGCCTTGATAATGGCTTTTACGAGTTTGTGCCTAACCACATCCTCTTCTGATAGGGCTATATGAGAAATTCCTTCAATATTTTGTAAAATTCGGCTGGCTTTTTCAAGTCCGCTGCGCATATTTCGTGGCAAGTCAATTTGGGTAGGGTCACCGGTAATAATTGCCTTCGCATTGGCACCAATTCGCGTTAAAAACATTTTTAATTGTAAATCATTTGTGTTTTGCGCTTCATCCAAAATAATAAATGCATTGTCAAGTGTTCTCCCGCGCATGTAGGCAAGTGGTGCAATTTCGATGGTTCTAGTTGTCATGTAGTAGCCTAATTTTTCGGCAGGAATCATGTCATCAAGTGCGTCATACAAAGGACGTAAATACGGATCGATTTTTTCTTTTAAATCGCCGGGTAAAAAACCTAAATTTTCACCTGCTTCTACCGCAGGCCTTGTCAAAATTATTTTTTTAACCACTTTGTTTTTTAGTGCACGTACAGCAAGTGCAACTGCGGTATATGTTTTACCGGTTCCAGCAGGTCCAATAGCAAAAACAATATCGTTTTTATCGGCGGCGGCCACCATCTTTTTTTGATTGGGTGTTCTTGCTCTAACTGTTTTTCCATTTGGCCCAAATACTAAAATATCATTTGGATTTTTGTCAATAAAATGGTCTGTGACTTCTTGGTCATCACCCCCTAATATTTGCTCGAAATAAGCTTCACTTAGGTGCCCGTTTCTTTCTAAATATTGCAATACTAAATTTACTTTTTCTACTGCAATATCAATCTGTTCTGGCGCCCCACTTAGTTTGAGTTGTGTACCACGCGATAAAATTTTTAGAAGGGGAAATCTCTTTTTTAAAACGTCTAATTTTCCGTTGTTAACGCCAAAAAATTCGATGGGGTTAACGGAGTCGAGGTTGATAATTGTTTCTGTCAACTTGCTTGGTTTTAGTGAGGTAGTTATCCAAATTTAACTTATTGGACACCAACTTTCCAAGCCTTATTTATGAACAAATTGTGAATATTTTTTTGAGCACCCAAAATTAAAGGGCCTTTAAAGCGGCAATGGTTTGTGTAGGATTCTCCGATTTAAAAACGGTATTTCCTGCTACAAGCACATCTGCACCAGCCGCTAAAATTTGAGTGGCATTTTGCAGGGTAACACCACCATCAATTTGAATGAGGGTTTTTGTATTTTTTTGCATGATGAGCGTTTTTAATTCAACAATTCTTTGAAGCGTTTGTGGGATAAATTGTTGACCACCAAATCCTGGATTTACACTCATTAAACAAGCCACATCAATATCCTGTATCACGTCAACAATTGAATGAATAGGGGTGTGGGGATTGAGTGCCACACCTGCTTTCATACCAAGTTGTTTTGCTTGTTGTAAATTTCTATGAAGGTGTGGGCAAGCTTCTATGTGAACGGTGTAAACATCAGCTCCTGCTTTTTTAAATGCTTCGGCATATTTTTCTGGCTCCAAAATCATCACGTGCACATCGCAAACTTTTGAGGTAGCTTTTCTGATTTGTTCTATAATGGGAAGGCCAAAACTAATGTTGGGAACAAACCTGCCATCCATGACATCTAAGTGAAACCAATCGGCAACACTATTATTGAGCATGTCACAATCTTTTTGAAGTTCTAAAAAATTGGCACTTAATAATGAAGGAGCTATGATGGGCATATGTAGGTTTTGTGCAAATTTCTGCTTTTTTAAGCAACCAAGCTATTTTTTAGTGGCTTTTATTCTAGAAATTGCAGCAGACGCTTCGGATAAGCTATTGTCTAGGTTGAATGCTAGTTGGTACGCGTTAATGGCCTTCTCTAATTGTCCCATTTTTTCGAGGCATTTTGCGGTCCAATAATGACCCCTTGCATCTGTGGGCTTAACAGCAGTAGCGGTTTCAAAAATTTCTTTTGCGTCTGTAAATTTTTGTTGATCAAAATAAATCCAACCAACTTCTAAATAGGCTTCGAGGTAATAATAATTTTGTTGGATACACGTATTAAATTTTTCGATGGCGGCGCTGGTGTTACCCGTGTTTTCGTAATAGAGGCCAATAATGTAATAACTATGTGCTATATAGTTCCTGTCCGGTTTTTGTGCAATGACCCTATCACATAATATAAGCGCTGTTTTATTTTTTTGTGCAGCATATAAATTGGCCAGTGTTAGTAGTACATCGGGTGTTGCATATAGTGTTGCTGCCCGCGAAAAACTTTCGATAGCAATGCTCGTATCAGCAGCATGAATGGCAATTTCTCCTTTTCTAAACCAGTTCCCATAATTGCCCGAATCTCTTGCAATAAGGATGTCTATTTGTGAGATGGCGTCTTTTGTTAAGTTGAGGCTATCCATGGTATCGATAAGTTGTACCCGAAGTTCGGTACTGTCTGGGAACCGGTCAATTGCTTGCATTAAATCTTGTACAAAAACAGGGTATATAGTTGTTTTAGTAGAAAGGCTATTGCCGCCTTTTGGATTGTTGCAGCTTATGAAAACAATAGCAAAAATGATACATGGAAATATGCGCATCCTCAAAAATAACCCCAAATTTTAAATCTCCTGACAATACCCTGACATAAAAACCTTAAAACATGCCTACTTTTGCAACCTCTTAACGAACAATTATGAAATTATCTACTGCTTTTTATTTGATGTTGTTGACGCTATTTGTTTCACCTGTCCTTTCGCAGTATGCGACCCAAGACTCGGTGCACTTTGCTGGCGAAAAATATTTTAAAAATGTTCGGCAGTTAACCTTTGGTGGCGATAATGCAGAAGCGTATTGGAGTTATGATGGAAAGTCTATTGTGTTTCAAAAAACAAATCCAAAAGAAGGTATTTTTTGTGATCAAATATTTGCGGGTAAA
>JBMSJE010000136.1:0-2922 GCA_049418605.1 Sediminibacterium sp.
GCAAAATTACAAGAACCCATACAATAATGAACAGTATTAACAAATATTAATCCACATTAGCATAAAATTGGCGAATTTATTTGTTTAATCTTGTGTAAATCTAAGGCTTAATGGGTACCCCTTTGTTACAAATTAACAACCTCACCGTTTCTTTTGAAAAAGAGAATTACAGCTTTACAGCCGTAAAGAATCTCAATTTGAGTGTGTCTAGGGGAGAAATCAGAGCGCTTGTTGGAGAATCTGGTTCGGGCAAGTCCGTTACGTCAATGTCCATCTTACAACTTATCC
This sequence comes from Sediminibacterium sp., assembly GCA_049418605.1. GTDB lineage: Bacteria > Bacteroidota > Bacteroidia > Chitinophagales > Chitinophagaceae > Sediminibacterium. Next base: position 289 of record JBMSJE010000136.1, read on the forward strand.
CAAGCCCACCAGCTTCCTATAAAAATGGTTCTATTGTGTTTTATGAGAGTAATGGCGAAGCCATCAACCTATTACAAGCAAACCATACCTCAATTGAGGCAATTAGAGGTCGTAAAATTGCTATGATTTTTCAGGAGCCCATGACTGCTTTAAATCCTGTACTTTCCTGTGGCGAGCAAATGATAGAAACCATCATGCTCCACCAACAGTTATCTAAAAAAGCGGCAACAAAAGAGGCCATTAGGTTATTTACAAGTGTTAAAATAAATGATCCTGAAAAAGTAATAGATAAGTATCCGCACGAACTAAGTGGTGGGCAAAAACAACGTGTCATGATTGCCATGGCCATGAGTGGTAAACCCGATTTACTGATTTGTGACGAACCCACTACTGCACTTGATGTTCAAGTTCAAAAAAGCATATTATTATTACTTAAAGAATTGCAACAAGAAACGGGCATGGGCATTTTATTTATTACCCATGATTTAAATGTAGTAGCATCATTTGCAGATGCTGTAACCGTTTTATACAAAGGCGAAGTAGTAGAAGAAAATTCAACAAAATCATTATTTGAAAACCCAGCACACCCTTATACAAAGGCACTTTTAGCATGTAGGCCCGGCCTATATCCCAAAGGATATAAGCTCCCTATTGTAAACGACTTCTTATCCAATCCAAATTACAAAGTCCCGCCTATTACGAATGATGTTACAGCGTTAGAAACAACATATAACAACACGTTACTTGAAGTTAATGAGCTTAGCATTCGCTTTCCTATTGCAACAAATATTTTCGGAAAAGTGACTAAAAGTTTTACCGCCGTAGATCATATTTCATTTGACATTAAAGAAGGCGAAACCCTTGGCCTTGTTGGACAATCGGGATGCGGGAAAACAACACTTGGAAGATCGATTGTTGGGCTGCAAACGATTAACGAAGGGTCTATTGTTTATAAAGGAGAAACCATTGCCTCCCCTAACAAACCTTACAATCCGCAATACAAAAAAATTATTCAACTGATTTTTCAAGATCCTTACAGTTCACTACATCCTCGCATGCGCATTGGTGAGGCCATAGCAGAACCCCTTCTGGTTCATCAAATGGTACAGAACAAAATGGAAAGAAAAGAAAGGGTTATTGACATGCTACATAAAGTAGAACTACCTGCTGATTGTTACAATAAATATCCGCATGAATTTAGTGGTGGACAGCGACAAAGAATTGTAATTGCGAGAGCCCTCATAATGAAGCCCAAATTTGTAATTTGCGACGAAAGTGTTTCTGCCCTTGATGTGAGTGTTCAGGCACAGGTTTTAAATCTACTAAACGATTTAAAAGCCTCTATGCAATTTTCGGCACTTTTTATCACCCACGACTTATCGGTGGTTAAATACATCAGTGACCGAATTATGGTCATGAACCAGGGGAAAATAGAGGAAATTGGGCCTGCACATACGGTATACCATTCTCCCCAAAGCCTTTATACACAACAACTTATTGCTGCCCTGCCTTAATTTTGGCAATTTTTACCTACTTTTGCATCCTTCACTAAATAATCATGCCGTAACATGAAATTATCACAATTTAAGTTCGATCTACCCTTAAACCTGATCGCACAAAATCCAACCAAAAAAAGAGAAGACAGTCGTCTTCTAGTAGTAGACAGAAAAAGTGGTCATATGGAAAATAAAAATTTCCGTGACATTTTAGAATACTATGATGATAAAGATGTTTTCGTAGTAAACAACACCAAAGTATTTCCGGCGCGTATGTATGGCCGTAAAGAAAAAACAGGTGCTAAAATCGAGGTTTTTTTACTCCGTGAATTAAACAAGCCAAACCGTTTATGGGATGTGATTGTTGACCCCGCAAGAAAAATCAGAGTAGGTAATAAATTATATTTTGGTGACAACGAAGAACTTGTTGCAGAAGTAATTGATAATACAACTAGTCGTGGTCGTACCATTCGTTTTTTATGGGACGATGATGATGAAAGCTTCAAAAAAATGTTAGAATTTTTAGGTGAAACGCCATTACCTAAATACATCAAACGCAAACCGGACGAAGAAGATAAAGAACGTTATCAAACAGTATATGCAAAGCATGAAGGTGCGGTTGCTGCGCCTACCGCTGGTTTACACTTTAGTAAAGAGCTTATTAAAAGATGTGAAATATTAGGTGTTCGCTTTGCAGAAGTAACACTTCATACAGGTCTTGGCACATTTAGACCTATCGAAGTAGAAGACCTAAGCAAACACAAAATGGACGCCGAGTACTACCAAATTACCGAAGAAGCTTGCAACATTGTAAACAAAGCCAAACAAAATGGAAGGCGCATTTGCTCAATTGGTACCACTACCATGAGGGCCATGGAAAGTAGCTTTACTGCCGAAAAATTATTAAAACAAAGTGAAGGCTGGACCAATCACTTCATCCACCCTCCTTATAAATTTAATGTGGCAGATAGTCTTGTAACCAATTTCCATTTACCAAAAACAAGCTTACTCATCATGACCTGCGCTTTTGCTGGCTACGATTTAGCGATGGAAGCCTACAAGAAAGCAATCAAAGATAAATACCGTTTCTTTAGTTACGGGGATGCTCTTTTGATTATCTAATGCTGATTATCTAATG
>JBMSJE010000137.1:0-2877 GCA_049418605.1 Sediminibacterium sp.
GAAGAAGCTTGTCCAAAAGACGCGATTTATTTAAGTGAAACTTTTGCGCCTGCTAATTTTACGCGCACTGGTTTCATTTATGGAAAAGATAATTTATTAATCCCTAATCCGGTAACGGAACCTGAAGCATACGCTGCAGCAAAGGGTCAAAGAAATTAATAACGAACGCATGAGTATTACACAATTCTTATTTTACTTTTTAACGGTGTTGGCACTGTTTAGTGCTGTGATGGTGGTGGTTAGTAAAAATCCGGTACACAGTGTACTTTGGTTGATTGCCGTATTTTTTGCAATTTCTGGCCATTACATATTATTAAACGCACAGTTTTTAGCCATTGTAAATCTTATCGTTTACGCAGGGGCGATCATGGTATTATTCTTATTTGTAATCATGCTTATGAACCTCAATGCATCTACCGAGCCTCAAAAAAACAATTGGTTAAAGCTTGCAGGTGTAATAGCAGGGGGCTGTTTTTTAATGGTATTGGTGTCACTTGTAAAGCAAGCCAACGAATTAAACAATATCGCAGTAACGATGGGTACTGGTGAAATAGGACTGATTAAAAATTTAGGAAAGGCGCTCTTCAACGACTTTGTAGTGCCTTTTGAAATTAGTAGTGTGTTGTTTTTGAGTGCCATGGTTGGTGCAGTTATTATTGGTAAAAAAGCATAATTAACATTAAAGTATTCGCATATGCCTATTCAATATTATATCTACCTCTGTCTTGCCCTATTTAGTATTGGCATTGTTGGGGTTTTAACGCGCAGAAATGCTATCATCGTTTTCATGTGTATTGAGCTCATGTTAAACGCTGTGAATTTATTACTCGTTGCTTTTTCGAAAGTGCACAATACCGCAGCACTTGCTGGTGATAAAACCTCAATGGCTGGTATAGAGGCGCAATTATTTGTGTTCTTTATTATGGTTGTAGCTGCTGCTGAAGTGAGTGTAGGACTTGCCATCATTGTAATGATGTACAGAAATGTACACAGTGTAGATATTAACTTCTTGAATAGATTAAAAAACTAACTAGGATATGAGTAAGCTTGTTTATTTAGTGCCCCTTTTTCCGTTACTCGGTTTTCTGGTTAACGGACTTTTTAGAAAATCATTGTCTAAATCCATGATTGGTATCATTGGATCTGGCGCCATGCTTGCTTCTTTTGTGGTGAGCTTATTGATTTTCTTTGATGTTAAAAATGGGGGTGGTGCAACCGTGCAACTTTTTGATTTTATTCATGTTGGTTCTTTACTCATTCCTTTCGAGTTTTTGGTAGATCCATTGTCTTCTTTATTCTTACTCATTATTACGGGTATTGGATTTTTGATCCATTTGTACTCGACTGCTTATATGCACGAAGAAGAGCCGATGCATTTTGGCAGGTATTTTGCCTATTTAAATTTGTTTGTGTTTTCGATGTTGTTACTTGTATTAGGCGGCAACTATGTGGTGATGTTTATTGGTTGGGAAGGTGTAGGGCTTTGTTCTTATTTACTGATTGGATTTTGGTTTAAGAATAACAATTACAATGCGGCGGCTAAAAAAGCTTTTATCATGAACCGTATTGGTGATCTTGGTTTTTTACTCGCTGTATTTTGGCTCATTGTTAAATTAGGTACTGTTTCTTATGCATCTGTTTTTGCAGCTGTAGCACAGTTATCTGCCACAGATATTACCATCATCACTACATTACTATTTGTAGGTGCAATGGGTAAGAGTGCTCAAATTCCTTTGTACACCTGGTTACCAGATGCCATGGCGGGTCCTACACCGGTGTCTGCGCTTATACACGCGGCTACCATGGTAACGGCTGGTATTTATATGATTGCGCGAAGTAATATTTTATATACCATGGCACCTGCAACACAAACTCTTGTTGCGGTTATTGGTTTGTCTACTGCTATTTTTGCGGCAACCATTGCATTAAAGCAAGATGATATTAAAAAAGTGCTCGCATATTCTACCGTGAGTCAGTTAGGGTATATGTTTTTAGGTTTAGGCGTAGGTGCTTATACCGGTGCGGTGTTTCACGTAATGACGCATGCATTTTTTAAAGCCCTTTTATTTTTAGGCGCCGGTTCTGTCATTCATGCTATGCACCACGAACAAGACATTACTAAAATGGGTGGACTAAAAAGTAAGTTACCCATTACGCATCTAACCTTTTTATTAGGTTGTATTGCCATTGCGGGCGTGCCTCCTTTTTCAGGGTTCTTTTCTAAAGATGAAATTTTAATGGCAGCCTATGCTACCAACCCTATATTTTATTATGTAGGTATGGGTGGTGCGCTTTTAACTGCGTTTTATATGTTCAGATTATATAGCCTTACTTTCTTAGGAAAGTTTAGAGGTACGGCGCATCAACAGGAGCATTTACATGAAAGTCCAATTGCCATGACGCTGCCACTTATGGTACTTGCATTTTTTGCTGTCGTTGCTGGTTTTATTGGCATCCCTGAACTTTTTGCTCCTAACGCACATGCCCTGGAACACTTTTTAGCACCTGTATTTGCAGGCTCAAAGGCACTTACGCATGCGCACCATCTAGAAGCTTCTACCGAATGGATTTTAATGGGTACGGCAACTACTGTTATTTTGATAGTGATTGTGTATGCGATTACCAAGTTTAAAAAATATGAATCGACAGGTCCTAATACGGGTGTTGCTCAACTATTAGAAAACAAATGGTATATCGATGAACTCTATGATACTGTTATTGTAAAGCCGCTTTATTGGTTTGCATCGTTTCTAAAAAATAGTGTTGAAAAATATGTAATTGATGGCGCTGTAAATGGTGTTGGAAAATTAGTGGGATATGGAAGTCGTCAATTTAGACTTTTGCAAAGTGGACAAGTGGGTAGTTATATTTTAATGA
>JBMSJE010000138.1:0-2846 GCA_049418605.1 Sediminibacterium sp.
GGAAAATCAATTTGATCCATATACGCCGGAAATTTTACGCCGCGCACTTCGATCATCACCATTTTGTCGTTGATAAAATCAACCACTTTGCCTTCTTCGTTGCTATGCAACACCAATATTTCGTCACCAATCTGATATTTCATTATGCTGCTAGTTTACTTCTACGTCTACTATAAAAGAAGTAAATGGTTAAACCAAGGCCCATCCATACAAAAAACCATAACCAACTAATGGCGGGTATCTCAATCATTAAGTAGAGGCAGCAAAGTGCACCTACTACTGGTATCACCGAATATTTTCGTACAAAACTTAATACCCCAGTAACAATGGCAATAAATATAAAGAGTAAAAATAAAATTTCTTGAAAGCCTTCGGTCGCATAATTAGTGAACGCATCCGAAATGCGGTTCATAGAAAAATAAACGAACACCGCTACAATGGCAGGAATGATAAATTGTCCGTTCAGATACGGAAGCCTGAATGCAGAGCTACCAGCTTCTTTGGCCATTCGCGGTAAAACAAGCACACCAAAACAAACAAGCACAAATGCAAAGAGTGTTCCAATACTTGTTAAATCAGTCATGGTAGAACTTGCTACAAACAGAGATGGAATACCTACAAGTAAACCAGTAACAATGGTAGCAAAAGAAGGCGTACCAAATCTAGGATGCACTTGTGCAAACTTTTTAGGTAAAAGTCCATCTCTACTCATACTCATCCAAATACGCGGTTGACCTAATTGAAAAACCAATAATACACTTGTAGTTGCCACAACGGCACTCACCGAAATTAAATAACCAATTTTATTGAGGTGTAATTTTTGAAAAACGTAAGCGAGTGGATCATCTACTTTTAACTCACTATAATGAACCATCCCAGTTAATACAAGCGCAATTAAAATATACAGGACGGTACAAATAATTAAAGAGTAAATCATACCGCGCGGTAAATCACGTTGTGGGTTTTTACATTCCTCTGCAGTGGTTGAAATAGCATCAAAACCAATATAGGCATAAAACACAGCAGATACGCCCGCTAATACTCCGGTAAAACCATTGGGTAAAAATGGATCCCAGTTAGCGGTGTCTACATAAAAGAAGCCCATTACAATAACAAAAATGATCACGGCAATTTTAAAGATGACCATGTAGTTGGTTGTTTTCTTACTCTCTTTAATCCCTACATACGCTAGCGCAGTAATAAGCATCACAATAATAAATGCAGGAATATTTAAAATGAGTTTGATACCGCCAATAACAGGTGCGTTAACAATAGCGTCATACCCTGTTTTTGCATGTCTCCCCAAACTTTCAAGTGTTGCACCACCAGCCATTGCTTTTACCGCTTCGTCATATCCACTTTGTGCATTTGTGGTATTGGTAGCTAGCCATCCTGGCAAATGAATATTAAATCCTTCCAATAAATTATTAAAATAACCACTCCAACTAATAGCCACTACAATATTTCCAATGGCATATTCTAATATTAGTGCCCAACCAATAATCCAAGCAACAACTTCGCCAAAAGAAACATATGCATAAGTATAAGCACTACCTGCAATAGGCACCCTACTTGCAAACTCGGCGTAACAAAGGGCACTAAACCCACAAGTGATAGCTGTAATCACAAACAGTAATGAAATGCCCGGACCACCATTATAGGCAGCCGTGCCAATAGTAGAAAATATACCTGCCCCAATAACGGCAGCAATACCCATAAAAGTTAAATCCTTTACGCCTAATATTTTTTTAAGTCCCGAGTCATGCCCCTCTGATGCTGCAGCATCGGCATTAATTTTTGAAATTGATTTTTTTCTAAATAAAGAATTTGACATGCGCTAATAATTGCGTTTAGTATGCGTAATAAAATGTAAAATTAATTTTCACGTTGCATTAAATAATTGGCAAGTGCTAATAGTGCCGACTTTCGACTACTGGTAACAGCAATATCTTCTAAATTAGCTAGCGCCATTTGCAAATACTTTTCTTTGAGTTCAATAGCCCAGGCGTCTACATTACAAGCCTTAAATAATTCCAATACCTGTGGCACTTTGTCCGGACCAGAACTTGCAAGAAGTATATCAAGCTTGGCGCGCTGATCAGGTGTTGCCACTTCTAAAGCGTGCAGTAGTAAAAAGGTTTTTTTATTTTGTCTGATATCGCCACCAACTTCTTTGCCAAATTTTTGTGGGTCGCCAAAAGCGTCTAAATAATCGTCTTGTATTTGAAATGCAATGCCCAAATTTTTTCCAAATTCATAGAGGTGTGTGCAGTTGTTTGGCGTGGCACCTCCCAATATGGCCCCCATTTCTAAACTAGCCGCAAGTAGCACCGATGTTTTAAGGGTAATCATATGTATGTATGCATCAAGGGTAACCGATGGCATTTTTTCAAAATCCATATCTAGCTGCTGACCTTCACACACTTCTCTTGCCGTTGTATTAAAGAGGCTTAATATTTTAGGTAAATAAGCAGGGTTAATGTTTTGTAATTTTTCGTAGGCTCTAATAAGCATGACGTCGCCAGTTAAAAGCGCGGTATTATCACCATATTTGGTGTGCACTGTTTGCATGCCACGCCTCAACGAGGCAGCATCCATCATATCGTCATGAATGAGGGTAAAATTGTGAAATAGCTCTATCGCTGTGGCAAGTGACCAGGCGTCTTCGGTAATTTCACTAAACAGCTCATTACCGAGCACACATAAAATGGGCCTAATTCTTTTACCGCCAATACTCAAAAAATATTCGCCAGGTTCATAAAGGGTTGCAGGGGTCTCCGGAAATTGAGCTACCCCAAAACGGGTTCCAAATTCGGCCACCAATTCTTTAAAATCATGCATACTAC
>JBMSJE010000139.1:0-2754 GCA_049418605.1 Sediminibacterium sp.
GCATCTACCACACCATCATAAAGTTTTAATTCAGACACATTTCTGATATAGTCTAAATGCTTTTCATGATTTAAAACACCATCACGGTCTAGAAAAAGCGTCCACGAAGGATCAATCGTATCTAATATATCCATTAGGCAAATAGTTGAGCTTCTACGAGTTCACAAATAATATGACCAATTAAAATATGGCTTTCTTGAATCCTAGGCGTATCGGTGCTTGGTACATTAATGAGCACATCTGATAATTCACTCATTTTACCACCTAACGCTCCTGTAAAGCCAATGGTTACAATACCCATAGACTTTGCCATTTCAAAGGCTTTAACAATATTGCCAGAATTACCAGAGGTACTTATACCAACAAGTACATCTCCTTTGTACATAGTACCTTCCACAAGTCTACTATATATTTCATCGTAACTATAATCATTAGCAACTGCTGTTACATAAGAACTATTGCAGTGCAGCGCATCGGAAGGAAGGGCTTTACGGTTTTTATAAAAACGTCCCGAAAACTCGGCGGCTAAATGTTGCGCATCGGCAGCACTGCCACCATTACCACAAAATTGTACTTTAAAACCGTTTTTAAATGCATTTGCAACAAGGGTTACCGCATCATTAATTTTTTGGAGGAAAGCAGGATCAGACACATATTGTTGTTTTACAGCAATAGAGCTTTCAATGATGGATTGTATTTTTTGTGTAGACATAATTTTATGGTATTAAATCCCAAATTTTATGGGTTAATTGATTCCAGTTGTATTTTTTCTTTTCTATTTCGATGGCAGGTACAAAATGAGGCTCGCCTAAGGCATATAGTTTTTCTATTCCATTTGCAATTGATATGTAATCAGGCTGCGTAACTACACCAATAATATTATTTGGCACCATGGCAGCAAGCGCGCCAACATTTGTAACCAACATAGGCTTATTAAAATGAAAGCAAAGTGGCGTAATACCAGATTGTGTAGCATGCTTATAGGGCTGTATCACAAAGTCAGCAGCACAAAAATAATTGCGCACATCAGCATCTGCAATAAAATCACTTTTAACAATGACATCACTCATTAAATCCAGGTCTTGTATCAGTTGTATGTAAGGTTCTTTTTTATCGTAAAACTCACCAGCAATAACGAGTGTTGGAATAATCTTTCCTTGTTTTTTTAAATAGCCCAGCGCTTGTAATAACAAATCAAGTCCTTTATAAGCGCGTATAAAACCAAAAAATAAAATAATAGGATCAAAAGAGTCGAGTTCTAATTTTGTTCTAGCTTCTAATTTAGTGATGGCGTCACCAAAATTATCATAGAGCGGATGAACCACAGTAGCGGATGGTTTTTGTGTAAACAGTGTAAGGTCTTTTTGGACCTTTTCACTTAGTGTTACAAAAGCATCCACTTGACCTACAAAATATTTAGTAAATAGTGTATCCAAAGGTCGTTTCTCATGTGGGATTACGTTGTCTGCAATACACACCACCTTAGAAACTTTATTTTTTCTGATAATAGAAGCGATGGTACCTAAGCAAGGCCCCATAAATGGAATCCAGTATCTCACCACCACAAGATTGGGGGCCATTTTTTTTATTTCATTGCCAATACGTACCCAATTAAATGGGTTGACCGAATTAACTACCGCCTTTATATTTAAATGAAGGGGTTTAGGTTCGGTTGCATATTGGCTTTTACCTGGAAATAAAAAGGAAGGGTATTGCAAGGAAAAAGTATAGATGATGACTTCATGACCCTCATCCAAAAACTGCTTGGCCAATCGTTCATTAAAAGTAGCAATACCGCCACCTCTTAATGGCCAAGCGGAACCGATAATAACTACCTTTTTTTTCATAACAAAAAATTATGAACTATTGATCTAAGCCAATCTTTGAAGCAATCAAATACACGTTTCGTTCTGTTGCATTTCGTGCCACCAATTCGGCAACAAATCCTGTCAAAAAGAGCTGCATACCAATTACCATGGTGGTAAGCGCAATATAAAATGCGGGACGATTGGTTAGAGAAAAATCTTGGCTTGCAAATTTTGCAACTATTAAGTAAATACTAGCACTAAACCCAATTAAAAAAAACAAGGTTCCCAATAAGCCAAAAAACTGCATAGGTCGTTTTCCAAACTTATTTAAAAATAGGATAGTGGCTAAATCTAAAAATCCATTTACAAAACGCTGCCATCCAAATTTAGTAACACCATATTTTCGGGCACGGTGTTCCACTACTTTTTCGCCAATTTTTTTATACCCACTGCCCTTTGCCAGAATAGGTATATATCTATGCATTTCGCCGTATACCTCAATACTCTTTACCACTTTATTCTTGTATGCTTTTAAGCCACAATTAAAGTCGTTCAGTTGAATGCCAGAACTTTTTCGGGCAACGGCATTAAATAATTTAGAAGGAATATTTTTAGTAAGTGTATTGTCAAATCTTTTTTTCTTCCAACCACTCACTAAATCAAAGCCACCGTTTACAATCATATCTCTCAGTGCAGGAATCTCATCAGGTGAATCTTGCATATCGGCATCCATAGTAATGACTACTTCCCCTTGCGCGGCTTTAAAGCCTTCATTTAAGGCAGCAGACTTACCATAATTGCGTTGAAATTGTATCCCTTTAAAAGCTTGATTAGCAGCACTAATTTGCGTAATAACCTCCCAGCTATTATCGGTGCTACCATCATCTATGAGTATTACCTCATAAGACAATTGTTCTTGATCCATCACACGCGTAATCCAACTACA
>JBMSJE010000140.1:0-2749 GCA_049418605.1 Sediminibacterium sp.
ACGATTTTAATCTCACTTTTCTATTCTTTTAATACCCGCGAACTTACATTAAAACAGGTAGAAATGATTGTAAAAATTGCAGGCTTGTTAATAAGACGTGGAGAAGTTAAATGGAGATATATTTAATTAACAATAAGATAGTTCTAAAAAATTATATATCAACATATTACAAGCTTTTGATAGAATAAAAAATGAGATGGGTTTCGTGGAAAAATAAGTTAGAAATAACCCCGTAATGATGCTCATTTGTCAATACAATTGACTTGTTTTTAGCTTAGTTGGTGAACAAACAATGGCTGCACTTGTTGTTGGTGAATACCCCCATGCAAAGAAGCCTCAACATCATATCAGGACATATCCCCTGCCCAAGCACCCTAGGTGACGCGCAGCAAACTTACTGGCTATTGGAGGCATTAGTAGCTGCTGGTATCGAAGTGCATCTTTTCACATACAGTAGTGAATCAGACTCAACTATTAACTCGACCAACCATCCGCAGCTATCAAATATTTGTAGCTCGATCAAATCATATCCGATACATAAAGGGCATCGTAATTTTTCTTTTTCGGCACCCTATGCAACTAGCAAGTATCTGAATACACAACTCATTAACGATTTAAAAGAAAACAATTTTCCCATTTTAATTGAAGGTTTGGGCCCCTGCGGCCTAGTCTTATCAAAAGAACTAGAACATAGAAAAATTTGGGTAAGGTTACTTACTTATGCTCCTCATTATTTTAGGTACCTCCAAGAGCGGAGTAGTGCCCCACTAAAAAAACTCTTTTATCAGAGAGAATCCGTTTTATCCAAAAGAATACTTAAAAAAATAAACCCGCGCGTTAACTGGATTGTAACATCTGATACAGACAAAAAAACATTAGCCGATTCTTTTTTGGGTGGCAACATCCAAATACTGGCTCCATTTAACAACAGCAATAGGAGTATTAGTAGTAAAACAGGCCTTGGAAATTACTGCCTCTTTCAAGGCAACCTATCAGATGCGGCTACACATAAAACAGCAAGCTGGCTTTTAACCCATGTGTTTCACAACCTAAAAGTCCCATTTGTAATTACAGGCAATAACCCATCGCAAAGCTTGGTTGCACTTGCGCATAGCCAGCCACATACCTGTATAGTAGCCAATCCTTCGAGTTCCGAGCGTCAAGACATGATTGAAAAAGCACAAATTATCATACAGCCCTCCTTTATCAAGGATGGAACCGATGAAGCACTACTAGAAGGTATAAAAAATGGGAGACACTGCTTAACAAACACTAAATCCACAAGCAATACGCTGGGTGTTTGCTACCACCAGGGAACCTCTGCAAATGCGTTTCAAGAAATCATTATCCAACTCTACCACCATCCGTTTTCAGAAGAAGAAATTGAAACTAGAAGAAGATTGATTGCAACAGAAAAAACAAATGAGGTGTTGGCAAATGAATGCAACACTATTATTTGGGGCTAACCATTTACAGCGCACCGCTATCCAACACTTTTCCGCCCTCAGTTTTTAAAATTCGAGAAGGATACCTATTAATCACAATAAAATCGTGGGTAGCCATAATGACTGCGGTTCCATAATCTTTTGCAATATGAATGAGTAATTGCATAATCTCATCACTCGTTTCAGGATCTAGATTGCCAGTGGGCTCATCTGCTAAAATTAATTTAGGAGAATTTAAAAGCGCGCGCGCAATGTCCACGCGTTGTTGTTCTCCACCACTCATTTCAAAAGGCATTTTAAACCCTTTGCTTTTAAGACCCACTTTATCTAAAACGTCATTGATTTTTTCTTCAATCAAACGCTCATCCTGCCAACCTGTTGCTTGTAACACGAAGCGTAAATTTTCATGAACATTACGATCGGTTAATAATTGAAAATCTTGGAATACCACCCCTAGGTTTCTTCGTAAAAAAGGAACTTTTTTCCAGTCCATATCTTTTAAGTCAAATCCAACCACAGAGCCAGTTCCATGCTGCAATGCCAGTTCACCATATAGTGTTTTTAATAAACTACTTTTACCGGTTCCGGTTTTACCAACAAGGTATACAAACTCCCCTTTTTGCACCGTAAAATTCACATCGTCTAATATTAAATTAGTGCCTTGATAAATTTTCGCTTGGTTAATGGATACAACTGTTTCTGACATAAAAATATTTTTAATATTCAAAATCGATAATACCGGTTGAAGTATGTAGGTGCAAACTTGACTTTGCCGCCGCTTCTACGCGACCAACAATTTGGGCCTCTAAATTAAATTCGGCAGCAATTGCAATAAGCGGTGCTGCTGTTTTTTCATTGGTGAATATTTCTAAGCGGTGACCCATGTTAAACACCTGATACATTTCTCTGTTATCCGATCCTGCATTTTCCTGAATCAAATTAAAAATTGGTGGTGGTGTAAACAAATTATCCTTGATAATCTTTAAGGTTGTTGGCAAATATTTCATGCACTTAGTTTGCCCACCCCCACTACAATGTATCATTCCATGGATATCTTCAAAATGTGCATCAAGCACTTTTTTAACAAGGGGTGCATAGGTCCTAGTAGGACTTAAGAGTAGCTTGCCAATTGAAATAGGATCCGCATTACCATTAACAGCCAGGGTATCTGTCATTTTATTTTTGCCTAAATAAACAACATCACTATCAAGTGTAGGCTCAAATGTTTCAGGATACTTTGTGGCATAGTAATTACTAAGCACATCATGTCTTGCACTGGTCAAACCATTACTTCCAAGACCACT
>JBMSJE010000141.1:0-2668 GCA_049418605.1 Sediminibacterium sp.
AATAAAAAGGGTTACACTATACAAGTATAACCCTTTTATTTTGATATTGCTCCCCCTTCTGGACTTGAACCAGAGACCCTCTGATTAACAGTCAGATGCTCTAACCAACTGAGCTAAGGAGGAATATGTTTCCCATGGTTGAGTACCACGGGGTTGCAAAAATAGGAAAATTTGCAATCTGGCAAAATCTAGTTGTAAAAATCATTTAAAAACAGGGCTAAAAAGCAACATATAGGCCATCTTCCCGCATTTGGGTCGGGTATGTTTTTAAATAATAGCCCTCGCCACTGGTATTGCGCCCATTTTGGAGGCTAAACCGGTATCGGTGCAGCGGACATACCACCATTCCGGCGGCGTCTATAAAGCCATCTGCCATGATGCCGCTAGCATGTGGGCACTTTTGCGCAAAAGCAAATATTTGATCCTGAAATTTTCCGAGGGTTATTTTTTTACCGGCCACTTCTACAATACACATGTTATTGGATTGCCAACTAAGTGATACAGGTGTCTCTGTAATTTTATGCCAAGTAGGTGTATTGGAAAAAAGAGAAAGCATGCTTTAAAAATATATGTCTCTGTATGGGTAACGAATTAAATAAAGTTCGCGCACTTTGGTTAAAATGATTTCACGAAGTGCATCAATATTTTTCTTTTCAAGTGCCGAAATAAAAACACAATTATTATTAGTTGCGCGGTCCCATTTTTCTTTGAGTTCTAAAAGTAATTCTTGTTTTACTTCATCTTCAAGCCACTCATCAAAAGTGTTGGATTCGTATAAATCTAATTTATTAAAGATGGTCAAAATGGGTTTATCAAAAGCTTTTAATTCTTGCAGTGTATGATTTACAACACCTATCTGATCTTCATATAAAGGATGCGAAACATCAACAACGTGTAATAAAATATCGGCTTCACGCACTTCATCAAGTGTGCTCTTAAAACTTTCTACTAAATGGTGGGGTAGTTTTCTAATAAATCCAACCGTGTCACTTAATAAAAAAGGTGTGTTTTCATATACGATTTTTCGGGTCGTGGTATCAAGTGTTGCAAATAATTTATTTTCTGCAAACACATCTGATTTACTCAGCACATTCATGAGTGTGCTTTTTCCAACGTTGGTATAACCCACTAGAGCAACGCGAATAAACTCGCCACGTTCTTTACGCTGGGTGATAGATTGTTTATCAATTTCTTTTAAACGACCGCGTAGTAACGCAATTTTATCTTTTACAATACGTCTATCTGTTTCAATTTCTGTCTCACCCGGACCACGAGAACCAATCCCAGCTCCCTGACGCTCAAGGTGCGTCCACATACCTTTTAAGCGGGGTAAAATGTATTGGTACTGCGCTAGCTCAACTTGCACTTTTGCTTGTGCAGTTCTTGCTCGAGAAGCAAATATGTCAAGGATTAAATCACTTCGATCAATGACTCTGCACTTTACTTCTTTTTCAATATTTGAAATTTGTGAACCCGTTAGTTCATCATCAAATATCACTACGTTAATATCTCTCGACGCAACGTACTGTTTGATTTCTTCTAACTTTCCCTTACCCACAAATGTGCGGCTATCAGGGTGTGGAAGTCGTTGGGTAAATCTATTGACTGCAATGGCACCAGCTGTTTCAGCTAAAAACGCTAATTCATCTAAGTATTCTGTTACCTGCTCAGGTGTTACTTCTTTTTGAATGAGGCCAACAAGAACCGCTTTCTCCTCTTTTCTAATTTTACTTTGCTTCTCAATCAAAATATAAAATTTATAAACCGCTGATCGTAATACCTACAGATAAGCGTTGCATGGTAGGTCCAAATCCTTCTTTGAGTACGCCATTAAACTGGTAACCCGCATGAAGTGATAAGCTACCATAACCCACTCTACCTGTAACGGCAAGGCTGGTTCCATTAATATAACGCTTGGTTACATTTTTTTCTATGTAAGCGGAACCATACACCGATTCACCTTGTTTATTAATTAGGTTTTTTCCTTTGGTATAGGCTTTTAATAAAGAACCTACTTTAACACCCAAAGCGGCCTTCCAAGATTTTTTCGGATTTTCAGGATTAGAATAGTATCTGATTTCGGCAGGAATTTCGGCATAAATACTAGTAGCTTTATTTTTTTTGAAATGATCTACACTATCCACCGCTGTATATTGAAGTGTAGGGGCACCAGATTTAAAATCAACTCTTGTGTTATCAAAAAATATATGACTCGTACCTAAACCAATGCCATAAGCAACGCTATATTTTGGATTTGATTTTACGGGCTTATCAAACATGAAATAAACATTAAAATGTCTGCTAAATCCATTACCAGTGCGAAGTGCCGTAGGCCTATTTAGCCAAGCATCTGCTCCGTACTGAATCATTAAATGATCGGCAGCACGGTTGGTAAAATCAAATTTACTCCAGTCTTTGGTTGGCTTTTTTGCTGTTTGAGCAGTTGCAAAAAGGGTAGCAGTTAGCGCGAGGCTTAGAAATACTAATTTTTTCATTGTTCGTTTGGTTCGCTGTATAAATACAATTGGCCACAAAAATAACTGAATTGACATCAAGGCGGTGGTTAAAAATTAGTCAAAACTGCTTTATTTTGGTTTTTAAGGCCAATTTTACGCAATTTGTTGATTTTTAGGCAAATATCCCGCTGCATAGGTGATAATTCCGGCCA
>JBMSJE010000142.1:0-2639 GCA_049418605.1 Sediminibacterium sp.
CCTGCTTCTCTTCTAAAACATGGAGAATACGCAGTCATTTTAATCGGAAATTCTTCGGGCTTAATAATAACGTCGCGATAAACATTCGTTACTGGAACTTCTGCGGTAGGAATCATATAAAAATCATCTGCTGGCATATAATACATTTGTCCTTCCTTGTCTGGAAGTTGTCCTGTACCAAGTGCAGATGCTTCATTCACCATAAATGGCGGCAAGTATTCGGTGTAACCAGCGGCTGTATTAAAATCTAAAAAATATTGAATCAGTGCGCGTTGAAGTTTTGCGCCCTTTCCAATATAAACTGGAAATCCACTTCCGGTAATTTTATTACCTAAATCAAAATCAATTAAATTATATTTTTTTGCGAGGTCCCAGTGTGGCATCGCACCTGTTGGTAAAGTAGTAGTGGGTCCGCCGGTTTTTACCACCACATTATCTTCTGGTGTTTTACCAATAGGCACAGGCGCTCCAGGTAAATTAGGAAGTTGCAATAATTGATTGGTTAATGACGTTTCAATTTCCGCCATTTGTGTTTTAATAGGCTCTAAACTTTCTTTCCATCCTGCCACTTCTTGTTTTATCGCTTCTGCACCAGCTGCATTTCCAGAAGCCATCATCTTTCCAATTTCTTTAGACGCCGCATTTACCTTTGCCTGTGTAGTATCAAAATCCAATTGTAATTTTTTGCGCTGGTCGTCTAGTGCAATAATAGAATCCACTAAATCCAACTGCTTACAATGCTTAACCGCCAATCTTTCCTTTACAAAGGCAGGGTCATTTCTTAAAACACTCAACTGTAACATAAAATCAACTATTTCTGCAAAGATAACTTTTGAAAGCTGATGTACGCACTGCTTTGGGCTTTACATTTGCATTATGAGCTTTGCAACAGACGATTTACAACAAAGATGGTGGCAATTAGAGGCCAAATTACTGGACCGTTTTGGCAAAAAGCCCGATTTGGAGGGTGTTTTGTTCTTAATTGGCATGCAGGAGACCGGTTTTATCCAAGAAAAGATATCCAAAGAGCAAAAACAGGACCTCATGCACGTGGCGGTTTGTACCGTATTAAGTGCTAGCGATTATTACCGTTTTGCAGGAAAAGACCCCGACGGATGGCCACATTTTGAGCAAATCAAGGAACTACCGGTGATGCACCTCCCGGATCAAGAAAATTTTTTAAAAGACCACGTTCTACTCTATTTTGAAAAAGAGGGACTTTAAAACTAGTTGATCAAATGATTGGTCAATTTGAATAAATATGCAATCTTTGCAACCTATAAATAAACAACTATGAATTTTCCTGCAAACCTATACTACACCAAAGATCACGAGTGGATACAATTAGACGGAAACGTTGCAACCATTGGTATCACAGACTTTGCACAGCATGAACTTGGAGATATTGTATATATCGACATCAATACTGTTGGTAAAGCGCTTGCCGCAGAGGAAGTATTTGGTACGGTAGAAGCAGTAAAAACAGTAAGTGATTTATTTTTACCTGTTGCAGGAACCGTTACAGAAGTAAACGCTTTATTGGAAAAACAACCGGAGCTTGTTAATACAGATGCTTATGGTGATGGGTGGATGGTTAAAATGACTGTTAACAACCCAGCAGATGTGGCCGCTTTAATGAGCAGCGAAGCATACGCAGCCCTTGTTGGGTAACCCATGAAAAAACTACATTTCTTACCTGGTTTTATTTTTTTAGGAATTAGTCTATTCTTACTCACTTTACCTGGATCCTCGGTTCCAAGTGGATGGTTTTTTATTCATATCCCACAGTTCGATAAAATCGTGCATATTGGCATGTTTGGTATGTTATGCATTTTATTCAACTACCCAGCATTTCAGAGCACACTTACCAACCTACAAAAATTAAGATGGTATTGGCTGGTATCGATTGCCGGTGTCTTATATGGTGTTGCGATGGAATTTGTACAAAGAGACCTTGTGGCCAACCGTTCATTTGAAGGAGCAGATATTTTAGCGGACATGGTTGGATGCCTTGGTGCGCTTGCTGTTGCGCTTAGTGTATATAAGCAAAAGTAAAGTCAAAAAAATAGGCCCCAATGGAAATTGGGGCCATAACCAAAACTAACTGCTTATGAGAAAAAGTTAAAAGAATTTTTATTGGTGACCTTTAACTTAAAGTCCTAATAAATTTCCTACTTTTTTCTCAATAAATAAAATAAACCTTACAAATTATTTGTTAAAACGGCCCTAGTAAATTGAGTCTTATATTCTGGTTGCTTGCCTTAACTTTACACCGTGCCGCAGTTTAACTACAACGATTCTGTCAACTTTTTATCCAAACTTACCCTACGCAGGTTATGGAATGGGGCAAAAGTGTATTTCAGCTATCAATTAAGTCGCTTCACCGGTAAGCCCATTGTTTGGGGCTTACCAATGTCCATCTCTTTTGAACCCACCACTTCTTGTAACCTCCGCTGCCCGGAGTGCCCAAGTGGGTTAAGGGCTTTTACGAGGCCAACCGGCATGTTGCAGCCCTCGTTTTTTAATGAAACCATCGATTCGGTATATAAAGATTTGATTTATCTGATCTTTTACTTTCAGGGAGAACCCTATTTAAACCCCGCCTTTTTAGACATGGTGTCTTATGCTAGTAAAAAGGG
>JBMSJE010000143.1:0-2627 GCA_049418605.1 Sediminibacterium sp.
CATCCTAGTGTAATAATATTTACCTTGTCTTTATGTAGTGTTTTTGACTTCATGGTTTATTTATGAATTTCACTCGAAAATTGAAAAGTAATATCTGGGTTATTGGTAATTTCTGTATTTAAAAACCATTCGCTTTGCGCTAAATAAACAGGGTTACCATCTTTATCTACGGCAGCATTTTGTTGCTTAAATCGTAAGAAATCGTCGAGTTTACCAGGCATATTAGAGGTAAGCCAACAGGCTTTATAAAACGGCAGGGTTCTAAATTCGCAGGCTGCACCGTATTCTTGTAAAAGACGGTACTGAATAACTTCAAATTGTAAATCACCCACACAACCAATAATTTTTTTGTTACCTCCAAACTGAGTAAACAACTGCGCCACCCCTTCGTCTGTTAATTGACTAATACCTTTTTCTAGTTGCTTTGTTTTTAAAGGATCTTTATTAACAAGCTCCTTAAATATCTCTGGCGAAAAAGTAGGAATACCTGTAAAATAAAAATCTTCTCCTTCTGTTAAGGTGTCTCCTATTTTAAAGTTTCCAGTATCAAATAAACCCACCACATCACCAGGGTATGCGTCATCAATAACATCTTTGGTACGTGCCAAAAAAGTGTATGGATTACTAAAACGCATGTCTTTGTCATTTCTTACATGGTGGTAGTATTTGTTTCTTTCGAAACGTCCACTGCATACGCGCATAAAGGCAATACGATCTCTATGTTTTGGATCTAGGTTGGCATGAATCTTAAATATAAATCCACTAAACTTATCTTCACCAACTTCTACTAGACGCTTAGATGTTTCTCGGCTGCGAGGTACTGGTGCAATACGTATAAACGTATCTAGCATTTCTTTTACACCAAAATTGTTTACAGCACTACCAAAAAATACAGGTGCTACTTTTGCTTTTAAATAATCATTGGCATCTAATGCACCGTAAACGCCTTCTATTAGTTCAACGTCTTCTCGTAATTGATCAGCGTCACGTTTACCCACTTTTGTATCCAGTAATTCGTCTTGTAAATCATCGATGCCTACAATATCTTCTTCGTCTGCTTTGGTTCCACCTGTAAACAAACGCAGGTTTCGATCATGTAAATTGTATACCCCCTTAAATTCTTTACCACTGTTAATGGGCCAGGTCATAGGGTGTAAAGAAATATGTAGTTCGTTTTCAATCTCTTCTAGTAAATCAAATCTGTTTTTACCATCTCTATCCATTTTATTGATGAATACAATAACGGGTGTATCACGCATGCGACAAACTTCCATGAGACGTCTTGTTTGTGCTTCTACCCCATTAACACTATCAACCACAAGAATTACACTATCAACTGCACTGAGTGTACGGTAGGTATCTTCGGCAAAGTCTTTGTGTCCGGGTGTATCTAATAAATTTATTAAGAAGTCTTTGTATTCGAAAGACATTACAGATGTAGCTACCGAGATACCACGCTGACGTTCAATTTCCATGAAATCGGATGTGGCGTGTTTTTTAATTTTGTTGCTTTTAACAGCACCCGCAGTTTGAATAGCACCACCAAATAACAGAAACTTTTCTGTTAATGTTGTTTTACCCGCATCCGGATGCGAAATAATGGCAAAACTCTTGCGTCGACCTATCTCTTTCTCGTATTTCATGAAGCTATTAATTATGCGTTGCAAAGGTAAGGACAGTAAGGCTTAATTATAGCAAAACATTCACAAATATTGAACCCAAGACATTGTATCTTTCAAGCTTAAATTGACCTGTTATGAAGATATTTGTTTTTATTGCTGCTATTATAGGATTTCAAACTGTTGAGGCGCAAAAAATTGGAGATTTAATTAGAAAATCAACCACTTTCGCAGAACAATATAAACCAGGATTAAGTACTGACGATATCGCAAATGGTTTAAAAGAAGCCTTGCAAAAAGGGGCACAATCAGGTACTCAAAAACTTTCTAGCCCCGGTGGATTTTTAGAAAATGCTGCATTAAAAATTATCATGCCCCCTGAGGCTCAAAAAATAGAATCAACCCTTAGAAGACTTGGGTTTAATCAACTCATGGATGATATGATTGTGAGTATGAACCGGGCTGCCGAAGATGCTTGCAAAACAGCGGTACCTATTTTTACAACAGCCATTAAAGAGATGACCATTACCGATGGTATTAATATTTTAAAAGGAAGCGACACATCGGCTACCGCTTATTTAAGATCAAAAACAAATACAGCACTTGCGCAAAATTTTTCACCCATTATTAAAACTTCACTAGATAAAGTAAATGCCACACAGTATTGGGAAAAAATTATAACTACCTACAATAAAGTGCCGCTCATTGGTAAAAAAATAAATCCCGATTTAGTAGCGTATGTTACAGACAAATCGTTAGCTGGTATTTACACAGAAATAGCTTCGCAAGAAAAAGATATTAGAGCCAATCCTGCTGCAAGAACCACAGATTTACTTCGCAAAGTGTTTGAAAAAAAATAAGGCCACAATTGCTTGCGGCCTTACTCTTATTATTTGATTAGATATTAGATGTCAATTGCTTCGCCATAAGCTGCGGCAGTTGCTTCTTTTAATCCTTCACTCATTGTTGGGTGTGGGTGTATTGCATTTAAAATTTCATGCGCAGTGG
>JBMSJE010000144.1:0-2534 GCA_049418605.1 Sediminibacterium sp.
AACCGCATAATAACAACGCAAATCTCTCCATAGAAAACATAAGTGTTGTACAGTGGGATCCTTACGAGCTAATGCCGCAAAATGAGCTCCCTTCAAGCGCAGCAGCACTTGGTGCGCTATGCAACTGGCTTGACCAAAATAATATAAGCCGGCTCATTACCAAAACGCAAATTATTATTGCGCCAGGCTACCGTTTTAAAATCATTGATGGCCTTATCACCAATTTTCATCAGCCACAATCTACATTGCTATTACTGGTAGCTGCTATTACCAATGGCAACTGGAAACCCATGTATGATTACGCACTACACAATGATTTTAGATTTTTAAGTTATGGTGATGGTTGCCTTATATGGCTAGATCCATCTGCACGGTAAACACACTACCCTCTCCTAATTTACTAGCTACAGAAATATTACCCTTGTGGGCATCAATCACTGTTTTTACATAACTCATGCCTAGGCCAAAGCCTTTTACATTGTGCAAATTGCCTGTGTGCGCTCTATAAAACTTTTCAAAAATTCGTTTCTGTGTTTCTTCGCTCATACCTATTCCATTATCTGCGAGCGAAACAAAAATAGAACTCCCTTTTATAAAAGTTGTGATGGTTATAATAGGTTCTGCTGCTGCGTATTTAATAGCGTTGTCGATCAGGTTTGAGATCAAATTTGAGAAATGAATTTCATCGGCTTCAATGATGTCGGTGGTTGCATCTAAATGCAAAATAACCTGACCATTTTTTTCTTTAAGCTGTAACTGATGATTGTCAATAGCACTCTTAATGATCTGGTGCAAATGAAGGGGAGCTAGTTTTAATTCAAGTTCTTCTTTATCCATGTGAGCCGCTTGTAGTATGGTTTCTACATGCTTGTTCATCCTAATATTTTCATCCTTTATAATGCCACTAAAATAAGCCATCTTTTCGGGGTTGGCCTGCACCTTTTCGTTTCTGAGGGCATCTACTGCTAGTGATATTGTAGCAATAGGTGTTTTAAATTCGTGGGTCATGTTGTTGATGAAATCACTTTTAATTTCAGAAAGTTTTTTCTGAATTAAGAGTGAACGTATCGTAACAAAAAACGCAGCTAAAATCACAATCATAAATGTGATAGCCCCTAGTAATACCCATTTTAAAGACGCCCACACTTGACTGCGGTAATCAGGAATAATAATGATTAATTTTTCAAAAGCACCAAATCCTTCAAAATCGGACCCCGATTCAGGAATGATGGCGATGTACGCAATTTTATTATTAATGGTGTCCCAGTATTCGGTTTTAAAATTAGAAGACGCCATTTCATATTCATCACGGGTACTTGTAATGGCAAATTCAAAATTTAACTTTTGAAGATCCGCTGCTTTAAATGCTTCACTTATTTTATCGCTGATTTGCGCTTTGGTAAAATAATCATCTACACTGAGTGGCTTAATAAAATGTAAATGCACATCTGGATTAAAACCAAGTCCTCCCTGTTTGGGAAGTGTAACAGGTTGGCCCGTATACACGCGTGCTTTAATATCATTAACTACACTGATGCCCGATTCGTTTACTTTGTCTACGAGCTGCACTTCGGTAATCTCTAATAAGTTGCTCAGCCAAGAAGCTTGCAACAGCAAGAGACCTCCAATAGAAAGGCCAATTAAAACAATGATGATGCGAAAACTGCGTTTCATGAGGGTACAAATATCGGGCAAAAAAAATAAAGCACCCCAGTTGTGGAGTGCTTTACCATACATTTATGTTAAACAAAACTATTTAAACTGCCGCAGCACCCTCTACAAGAACCGTTACTTTGTTATTGGATACTTCTACAAATCCGCTTTTGATCGTATAATTTTCGGTAGCTGATTTGTCTTTTAATACTTTAACATTTCCTGTTCCGAGCGCACTTACAAGCGGTGCGTGTTTGTCTAGTATTTCAAATAAACCAGAAACACCAGGTAATTGAACACCATACACTTCGCCGCTATATAATTTTTTCTCGGGTGTTAATATTTCTAATTGCATATCCTTTTTTTAAAGATGCTTACGCGTTAGCAGCTGCCATTAATTTTTTACCTTTTTCGATGGCATCTTCAAGAGTACCTACTAAGTTAAAGGCTGCTTCTGGATACTCATCAACATCTCCATCCATAATTGAATTGAATGCGCGGATAGTATCTTCGATGCTTACAAACACACCTTTTAAACCTGTAAATTGTTCTGCAACGTGGAAAGGCTGCGATAAGAAACGTTGTACTTTACGTGCACGTTGTACGGTCATTTTATCTTCTTCAGATAATTCATCCATACCTAAAATCGCAATGATATCTTGTAGTTCTTTGTAACGTTGTAAAATTAATTTAACGCGGTTTGCACAATGGTAGTGTGCATCACCAACTACTGCTGGCGTTAAGATACGAGAGGTAGAATCTAGTGGATCAACCGCAGGATAAATACCCAAATCGGCAATCTTACGAGACAATACCGTAGTAGCATCTAAGTGCGCAAACGTTGTTGCTGGCGCTGGATCCGTTAAGTCATCGGCAGGTAC
>JBMSJE010000145.1:0-2528 GCA_049418605.1 Sediminibacterium sp.
TTTGATATTTATAAATCGGTGTATACACCATCAGGATGGAGTGAACAGGAAAATTTAGGCGATTCTATCAACACCGATTTTTGGGAAAGCTCACCAGCCATTAGCCCCGATAAACGCGCACTCTATTTTAGTAGCACAAGACCCGGCGGATATGGTGGTGCAGATTTATATGTGAGTTATTTAAAACCAAATGGACGCTGGACCGAAGCTGTAAATATGGGACCCAGTATAAATACCGCGGGTGACGAACTCGCTCCTTTTATTCACGCCGATAACCAAACACTTTATTTTACTTCGGACGGTTTACCTGGTTATGGCGGATCCGATTTATTTGTACTCAAAAAATTATCGAATGGAAAATGGGGTACGCCAGAAAATATGGGCTACCCAATCAACACCATCGAAAATGAAGGTAGTTTAGCCGTAGCCGCAGACGGCTACACCGCTTACTACGCAAGCGATAGAGAAGATAGCAGAGGTGGTCTTGACATTTATTCTTTTACACTTCCTACACATGCCAGACCTTTTAAAACCATTTATGTAAAAGGCGTTGTTACAGATTTGATTTCGAAAAAAGGATTACCTGCTAATTTAGAATTAACAGACAATGCCACAGGTACTATTATTAATAAAGTACAAACCGACGAGCTAGGACATTATTTTATTACACTCCCGGAAGGAAAAGATTATACGTTTACCGTTAATAGAAAAGGTTATTTATTTTATTCGAGTGCCTATGCATTATCTGGTGCAGCACCTGATAGCACCTACGTTAAAAACATTGCGCTAGAACCTATTAAGCTAGCATCTAGTTTTGTTTTTACACAGGTACTATTTGACAACAATAGTTTTGCACTTTTACCAGCTTCATTGCCAGAATTAAATAAGCTGGTGCAAATATTAGAAGAGAACCCTAGCATGCATATTCAAATTAGTGGTTACACAGATAATATTGGTAAGACTTCTGATAATTTAATACTCTCTACCAACAGAGCTAAATCCATTGTAAATTATTTATCGGGTAAAGGTATTGCTACGGAAAGGCTTAGCTACAAAGGGTTTGGAAGTGATAACCCAATTGCCACCAACGAAACAGCTGCGGGTCGTGCACTCAATAGGCGGACTAGTTTTACCATTACGAAATTATAAGTTGCGCGCGTTGTTGCACATGCGCGCCTGTTCGCGTGCAGATGTTGCGGGTTTTTTCACGCGCATATTTACACGTACTAGTACTCATTTTATTTTCAATGTTTTATGTGAGCTTGCAGGGTAATGGATACACTCATGTTAGACAACGAACTACGCTATCAAATTGCGCTCACACAAATAGAATCGATTGGGCCAAGCCTTGCCAAATTTTTAATAGAACGTTTTGGAACTGCGCGCGGTGTCTTTAATGCTTCTAAAAAAGAATTACTCGACATCCAATATTTTGGTAATTATAGAGCCGAAAAAATTATTCGGTTTAATAATTTTACAGCCGCCGACACAGAGGTTTCTTTTGTAAACAAACAGGGTATTACACCCTTATTTATTAATGCTGCGGGTTATCCAAAAAAATTAGCCGCCTGCTCCGATGCCCCTACCATACTGTATTACAAAGGATCTGCACCCATCAATCAAACGCGCATTATTAGTATTGTTGGCACTAGGCTTCCTACACCTTATGGTAAATGGCTTACGCGTTTAATTGTTGAGAAGCTCGCACCTTACAATCCACTTATTATTAGTGGGCTCGCTTATGGTATCGATGTAACCGCGCATCAAACAGCACTGGATTGTAATTTACAAACAGTGGGTGTACTCGCACATTCACTCGCCACTATTTATCCGGCCGCACACCAACATATTGCAAAAGATATTATTGCGCAGGGCGGCCTTTTAACCGAGCTATCTTCAACAGCAAGAATCGAAAAATTTAATTTTCCAAAACGCAACCGCATCGTAGCAGGTTTATCAGATGCTACCATTGTAATTGAAACAGAAACAAAAGGCGGCAGCATGATCACTGCAAATCTGGCCTTCGATT
This sequence comes from Sediminibacterium sp., assembly GCA_049418605.1. Taxonomy (GTDB): domain Bacteria; phylum Bacteroidota; class Bacteroidia; order Chitinophagales; family Chitinophagaceae; genus Sediminibacterium. The sequence continues at coordinate 2,030 of JBMSJE010000145.1, forward strand.
ATGATAGACAAGTGTTTGCTTGCCCCGGAAAAATAACGGATAAAAAAAGTAGTGGCTGTTTACAATTAATTCAATCACAGAAAGCGGCCATACTAGATTCGGTGAGTACACTCATAGATGCACTGGGTTGGGCGCCCATCACCACAAACCAAATAAGCACCAAAGTGCAGCAAAACTTAACAGATCCTGAAAAATCAATACTTGCCATACTAGACCATCAAATTCCAGTATCCATCGATGAAATTTACCTCAAAAGCATGCTCCCCAACGCTGTTTTAGCGGGTAGTCTGCTCAATTTAGAGCTCTACGGCCTCATTGGAGCCCTTCCGGGCAAAACCTACCTACGGCTACTAGGATAAATCATTTTTGGCGGAAATATAGCTATCCTATTATCTTTGCACATGGCAACAAGAAATACAAAGACCGCCAACAAGGCAACAAGTTCTAGATTATTTGGAGAAGGGCTAACGTTCGATGACGTTTTACTCATGCCAGCCTA
>JBMSJE010000146.1:0-2521 GCA_049418605.1 Sediminibacterium sp.
GCATATGGTAAAGCGTTTTCACCTACATATTGAGGTATGAAAGTAAATGATTGTAATTTTCTTTCAATTCGTTTTGATAATTTTCTTCGCCAAAATAATATTTTACGCTGTAATCATAACGCTGAAATGTTGCTACAATGGTAGACACTTCGATACGATTAATTTGAATGGTCACTAATAACATACCTGTTTGTGGATCATTAGCGGTATTAAGCTGTGTAACATACGCATCATTGGTTTCAATGAGACGCACAATTTCTCCAAAAGAATATTGTCTTTGCTCTATTTCTAAAACAATAACACCTCCCTTCGTATCAGCCCCAACATGACTCGTTAGCGCTATTAACATTTGCTTTGCCGTAATAACCCCCAGTAAATCTGCCGCAGTTGAAACAACAGGCAAGACACTTAATTCATGTAATGATAATAGCTTGGCGCCAGCTAAAAAATGTTCATCGGCGTGCACAGAAGCTACTATGAATTCGTTTTGGAGTTTAGCAATAACAGCAGTTTCATAGGTATCTAATAAAGTGTTTTTATCTATGATGCCCACAAATTTTTCATCTGTTATAACACATAAATGCTGTACATCATAATCTTCCATTAAACGGAGTGCAAAAGATGCTTTATCCAATAAATGAACAGATGGAAAACTAGTATTAATGAGTTGTGCTGCTAGCATGGCTAAGCTGATTCAAAAATGCTTCTAAAATTTGGTTGAACTCGGCGGGTACTTCCATCATTGGGGCGTGTCCACATTTGTCTACAAAATGAAGGGTACTATTTGGTATGAGCTTATGAAATTCTTCACCAACATAAGGTGGTGTAACAATATCGTTATTGCCCCAAATTAAAAGTGTAGGTTGTTTTATTTGACTTAATTCAGGACCTAAATTACTTCTGATAGCACTTTTTGCAAGCGCTAATATTTTAATCACTTTTAACCTGTTTCTAGTGATTTCAAAAACTTCATCTACCAGCTCTTTTGTGGCTACAGCAGGATCGTAAAAAGTTTCTTCGGTTTTATTTTTGATATAATCGTAATCGCCTCTTTTTGGATAACTATCACCCATGGCTTTTTCAAAAAGACCACTACTTCCAGTTAAGGTAAGTGACTTAATTTTTTCTGGATGCCTGAGTACATGCACAAGTCCAACATGTCCACCGAGCGAATTGCCCAATAAATGTATACCGGTATATCCCCTTGCTTCAATAAATTTTTGTACCACTTTCTCAAGACCACTTACCGTACTATGAAAAATATCTAAATCAAAAAGGGGTAAAATAGGAACGATGACTTTATTGCGATGTCTAAAATGTTCAATTAAATGTTCAAAGTTACTAAGCGCACCAAAAAGACCATGCAATAAAAGCAAAGGCTCTCCGGTACCTTCTTCGATATAACTGATTTTATCTTGAACTTTAATTTCGTAATTCATGTGCACGTTTATAGAACAAGGCTAAAATAATGATTTTAGTAAGAATCACGGCATTAAATAACCATGAATTGTAATATACTTATTGTACCTGTTTGCTAAGGGTTTCAAAATGATTGCCTAAACTAGTAAACATGTCCTTAAATAGTGGTATCACCTGGCCAATCGTATCTAGTACTTTAGGTCCCCAAGGGGCAATGAAACTGTATGTTTTAGAGGCGGCTTTGGTAGATTCAGTAATCAAATGAAGCTTGTCGCCATAAAAAAGTACCACACTCCAAATAGTCATGTAAATGGCACCAAAAAGTAGGATGCCCGCTAGTTTATTGGCCCATCCAAGCAACACGAGTTCGGCAGCCTTTTCTAACATGCCAGCCACCAAACGAACAATAAGTGTAACTGCAATCATAATCAGTAAAAACGATACGAAGGGAAGCCAACTTGCAGATATCCCAGTATCATGTCCAATTTTTGCAGCAACAACTGCCGAAAGTTTAGTGGCAGCAGCCAATCCAATTAGAAGTGCTGCAAATGAAAATAAAGCAATGATAAAGCCCTTTGTATAGCCTTTAAAAAGGGCGCCTATCAAAATAATTGCACAAATAATATCAAGTACCACGTTTCCTTTTTTTGAGTGATGTGAAACTATAAAATTTAAACAAGTGCTGCTTTTACTGCAGCAGCGATAGCTTTACCGTCTGCTTGACCAGCTAGTTGCTTTGATGCCACGCCCATCACTTTTCCCAAATCCTGTGGCCCTTTCGCACCAACGGTTGCAATGATTTGCGCCACAATTTCTTTGAGCGCTTCTTCCTCTAATTGTGCAGGCAAAAACTTTTCGATGACCGTGATTTCCTCGATTTCTTTTTGCGCTAAGTCGGCTCTATTTTGCTCCTGGTAAATAGTGAGTGAATCTTTTCTTGATTTCACTAATTTTTGCAAGAGTTTGAGTTCTACTTCTGCCGATATAGCACCACCAGCACCTGGATCTGTTTTTGCTTTTATGATTTCTGCTTTAATAGCACGTAAGCCTCTTAATAACGCTTCGTCTTTTGATTTCATGGCGTCTTTCATTTGTGCCATTA
>JBMSJE010000147.1:0-2480 GCA_049418605.1 Sediminibacterium sp.
GTGTTTTATACAAAGCGGGTAATGCCGTTGCTGCCGATGTTTCTGTATTTCATGACGGTACTGATGAAGGTGAAGGCTTACGTTGGGGTGTGGTTCTTTCTAATTTAGGCAGTAAAATTGGCTATACTAATGATGCAAAAAATAAAGATTTTATTCCTGCAAATTTTGGCGCAGGTGTTTCTTATACCAAAGATTTAGACGGAAGTAATAAAATTACGTTTGCCCTTGATATGAATAAATTACTCGTACCAGCGGCACCAACTGCAACAGGTGTGTACAGTGTAGACTCTGCTAATTTATCGGAGTACCGCACGGGTGGTGTGGTTTCTAGTTGGTTAAAATCATTTAGTGATGGAACGGGTGTTGCAAAATCAATGCAATTTAGTGTAGGTACGGAGTACGCTTACAACGATCAATTTTTTGTACGTGCTGGTTATTTTTATGAAAACAAAAACCGTGGTAACAGAAAATATGCAACGGTAGGTGCGGGCTTTAAACTAGATTTCATGGATATCAATTTGTCTTATCTAGTGCCTTCTGGTGCAGGTATTACGCGTAATCCACTCTCTAATACCATGCGCCTTGGTGTATGTTTTAAACTTGGTGAATAAGACACACGGCGTGTGCCACTAATCCTTCCTCTCTACCAACAAAACCCATAGTTTCGGTGGTGGTGGCTTTAATAGAAACGTCTTTAATGCCAATGCCTAAAATGCCCGCGATGGTTTCTTGCATGGTGGCAACGTAAGGTTTAATTTTTGGCGCTTCTAAACAAAGTGAAGCGTCTATGTTTCCTACCGCATATCCTTCTGCCTCAATTAGCGCACGTGTTTTAGCAAGTAATATTTTGCTATCAATATTTTTAAATTCAGAAGATGTGTCTGGGAAGTGAACACCAATATCACCAAGGCATGCGGCGCCAAGTAATGCATCACAAATAGCGTGTAATAAAACGTCAGCGTCAGAATGGCCCAGTGCACCTTTGTGGTGTGGGATGGTAACGCCACCAATTACAAGGTCTCTGCCTTCTACTAGTTGATGAAAATCTATGCCGTAGCCTATACGTAGCTTCATGTATTTCAAATTGTGTTTCAAAGTTACGTTTTTATATCTTTACCACTCTTATGAACAACGCACCTGTTATTGCAGTTATTGGACTTGGGTATGTGGGCCTTCCGCTTGCCACTGCACTCAGTGCGCATTACCCAGTTATAGGGTATGATAATAACCCTACACGCATTGCGCAATTATTGGAGGGGATAGATATAACTGCCGAAGTTACGCATGAACAACTCATTGCGGCACAACATAACAACCAGCTTTTATTTTCTAGTGATGCAGCAAGCATTGCTACCGCAAACGTTTTTATTGTTACGGTACCAACGCCACTTACCTCTACTAATTTGCCAGACCTCAGTTATTTAATTGCGGCTAGTGAACTTATTGCTACTTGTTTAAAACCAGGTGGGCTTGTTGTTTTCGAGTCTACGGTGTATCCGGGTTGTACCAACGAAGTATGTGTGCCTGTTTTAGAAAAGCATAGCGGTCTTGTTTTTAATCAAGATTTTTTTGTGGGCTATTCACCAGAACGAATAAATCCGGGTGATGCCACAAGGTCATTAGCTAGCATTGTAAAAGTGGTTGCAGCAAGTACGCCAGCGGCTACGCAAATGGTTGCAACTATTTACAAAAGTATTATTGAGGCGGGTGTGTATGAAGTGTCAAGTATTAAAGTGGCAGAGGCGGCTAAGGCTATCGAAAATGCGCAGCGCGATGTAAATATTTCTTTTATGAATGAGCTAGCCTTGCTTTTTGATAAGCTAGATATTGATACGCAAGAAGTGTTAGCTGCGGCTGGCACCAAATGGAATTTTTTACCTTTTAAACCTGGGCTAGTGGGTGGGCACTGCATTAGTGTAGATCCGCATTACCTAGCTTTTAAAGCCAAGCAGGTGGGTTATGAGCCGCATGTTATTTTATCGGGTAGGGCGGTTAATGAAAAAATGGGTGTGTTTGTTGCCGAAAAAATTATTGCAGCGCTTGCTAAAAAACATCATGGAAATTTGGCACAAAAAACAGTGTTAATTGCTGGCTTTACCTTTAAAGAAAACTGCCCTGATACCCGCAACACCAAAGTTATTGATATTTATACAACCCTTACTGCTGCTGGGTTACGTGTGAACGTGTATGATCCGGTTGTGGATGCTGAAATGGTTAAAAAATCCTTTAATGTAGAAATGATAAGTAAAGAAAATTTAGCGCACAGTTACGACGCAATTATTTTAGCGGTCCCACACCAGCAAATACTAGCAACAATCAATTTTGAATCCTATAAAAACGCAGGTGCTTTTATTTACGATGTTAAAGGGGTGTTGCCAAAAGCCCTTATTGATGGGCGGTTATAGCTTATTTGCCATTAAAGTGATATTTGTTAAACAAAACACCCCTATAATTTAAACACAAATAGCATTTAATCTTAA
>JBMSJE010000148.1:0-2465 GCA_049418605.1 Sediminibacterium sp.
TCTTTTTGCATTGATTTTCAATAGATTTTGTTCAAATGCAAGCCAGACAAGGGTTGTAGAAGCAAAATATTTTTAAAATAAATTTTTAAATAGGTGTAACTCACTCATTTTGAACCTATATGGGACTATTTAAGGCCCCTGCTGGATAGGCCACTATTTCTAAAACAAGGCCTCGTGCAGGCGTACTAAAATCGCATAAGCTAGGATCTTTGGATACAATCACAGCTTTAAAAGCTTCAACAGCCTCCTGGGTATTGGCAGATTGTCTAGCAATACGAAGCATGGTGCCTACTAAACCACGCACCATACCGCGCAAAAAGCGGTTGGATCTCACTGTATAGGTAAACACAGTAGGGCTAATGGTTTGCCAATTAGAAATTTCGATGGTGCAAATATTTGTTTTGTTACCCGCATTTTTTTTAGAAAATGCTTCAAAGTCTTGGTGTTTAGGTAGCTCCAAAGCCATAGCCTGTAAGGTTTCCAGCGATACAGGAAATGGAAAATGCCATGCTTGATCTATTAAAAAAGGATCTTTTTTAGTGGTAACAGTATAGGTATAGGTTCTGGCAAGTGCATCAAACCTTGCATGGGCTTCCGGCGCAACCGCGTATATCCCATTCACCACAACGGTTGGTGGTAGTATCGCATTGATACTATATATATGTTTCCCCGTTATAACCTGCGCTGTATCTAAATGAAAAAAGTTTTGCTTGGCATGTACGCCAGCATCGGTGCGGGAAGAGCCCGTTAGAACCATGGGTTCCTTTAACACGGTTTGTAAAGCAGCAGCCACCACAGATTGAACCGTTTGTTGTCCATCCTGAATTTGGAAACCACATAAATGGGTCCCATTGTAGGCCACTTCTATAAAATACCTTGCCATTGCATGTAATTAGTGGGTTCAAATCTACTTCATTCTAGTAAGAAAGTTAAAATCTGCCACTCATAATAAATGAGTAGGCACTAATTTATGCAGTCGATTATCTTTATGGCTCAATAAATAGATATGAAAAAAATAGGAATCATTAATTGCCTGCTGTTTACTTTTGCCATAAGCGCACAAGCACAAAACAAACCGGCAACGCCTGTAAAAAAAGAAATTTACCAGGCCACTGCTACCAAAATAAACGATCTAGTACATACAGAGCTAGACGCCAGTTTTGATTTTCAGAGCGCCACACTTATAGGTAAAGTAAAACTTACACTCCATCCGCACCACTACCCTACTAATAGTTTAGTACTTGATGCAAAAGGCATGGACGTTAAAGAAGTAGCCGTTGTAAAAAATGGGAAAAATACGCCTGTTAAGTTTACCAACGATGGCATGACACTTACCGTAGCGCTAGATAAAAGCTATGTGAAAAACGAAAACTACACCATCTATGTTAGTTACGTTGCAAAGCCAAACGAGTACAAAGGCACTGGTAGCGCGGCTATCACAGATGCCAAGGGTTTATATTTTATTAACCCAATGGGTACCGAAAAAAACAAACCAACACAGGTTTGGACACAAGGTGAAACAGAAGGAACATCGGTATGGGTACCTACCATTGATAAGCCCAATCAAAAATCGACGCAAACTTTTAGATTAAAAGTGCCTGCTAAATTTGTGAGTTTATCCAATGGACTTTTAACCAGTCAAGTTAAAAATAACGATGGCACAAGAACAGATACTTGGGAAATGAAACAACCGCATGCGCCTTATTTATTTTTTATAGGCATGGGTGATTACGCCGTTGTAAAAGACAGTTACAAAGGTAAAGAAGTAAGTTACTATGTAGAAAAAGAATACGAAAAAGTAGCACGCAAAATATTTGGTGAAACACCTGCTATGATGGAGTTTTTCTCTAAAAAACTAGGTGTAGACTATCCTTGGGCTAAATATGCTCAAATGACTGCGCGTGATTATGTGAGTGGCGCGATGGAAAATACCACGGCTACCCTTCATCAAGAAAGTGCCCAACAAGATGCACGTGAATTAGTGGATGGTAACAGTTGGGAGTCTACTATTGCGCACGAATTGTTTCATCAGTGGTTTGGTGATTATGTAACTGCCGAAAGCTGGAGCAACTTAACCGTTAATGAAAGCTTTGCCAATTATAGCCAACTATTATGGTGGGAACACAAACTAGGTAAAGACGAAGCTTTATTTGAACACTACAATGAAATGCAAGGTTACTTATTTAGTGGCTCTCAAAACAAAGACTTAGTGCGTTTTAATTACAATGACCGTGAAGATATGTTTGACGCTGTTAGTTATAATAAGGGCGGACGCATCTTACACATGTTACGTAATTACATTGGTGACGATGCTTTTTTTACAGCACTCAATAAATATTTAAGCGCCAATAAATTTGGAAACGGAAGTGCGCATAAATTAAGAATGGCTTTTGAAGAAGTATCAGGCAAAGACCTTAACTGGTATTTTAACCAGTGGTATTTTGGAAGCGGACATCCTAAATTAG
>JBMSJE010000149.1:0-2452 GCA_049418605.1 Sediminibacterium sp.
ACGAATGTATCAACTGCGGGGCATGTGAACCCGAGTGTCCAAATAACGCAATTTACGAAGGTGGGGTAGAGTGGGCCATCGCCGATGGAACTTCTGTAAAAGGGAGTTTTACATTGATGGATGGTAGTGCTGTTGCAACAGATGCTAGACTTTCACCTATCAGTGTAGATACCTATTATATTACCCCTAATAAATGTACCGAGTGTCAAGGGTTTCATGAAGAACCACAATGTGCTGCGGTATGTCCTGTAGATTGTTGTGTGCCTGATGAGTTGTACAAAGAAACGGTAGAAGAATTGCTTGCAAAAAAAGACAAGCTACACCTCTAATTTTCTTTTAATACAAAAGGATTTATGAAAAAAAAAGTAGCACTTGTTACCGGTGGTTTAAGTGGTGAAGCGCAAATTAGTTATAAGAGTGCTATTACTGTTAACGGTAATCTAGACCGAAATAAATTTGATGTTTTTCAAATAGATATCAACCAGTCAGGGTGGTGGTATACGCCAGATAATGAGGCGCCTCAAAAAGTAAATAGAGATGATTTTTCTATTACGGATGGCGGCAGCAAAATTAATTTTGATGTGGTGCTTTTATGTATACATGGAACGCCCGGTGAAGATGGAAAATTACAAGGCTATTTTGATATGTTAGGGCTGCCGTATACCAGTTGCGATGCGGCTACTTCTGCCTTAACTTTTAATAAACGTTATACCGTTGCAGTGGCTGCATTTGGTGGTATATCTGTTGCTAACTCCATGCATTTATTTAAGCACACACCGGTTTCTCCCAAAAATATATTAGCCAAATTACAACTGCCTGTTTTTGTAAAACCAAACAACGGCGGAAGTAGTATTGGTATGAGTAAGGTTACAACTGCTGATGCATTGGCGCCCGCATTAGAAAAAGCTTTTAAAGAAGATAACCAAGTGCTGGTAGAAGAATTTATTAGTGGTAGAGAATTTACCATAGGTGTATTTAAAACCAAGGGTACTTTGCAAGTTTTGCCAATTACTGAAATTGAAACGTCCAACGAATTTTTTGATTTTGAAGCAAAGTACCAAGGTAAAAGTGTTGAAACAACCCCTGCTTTAATTGCTGAGACGATGCAGTCGCAATTAGAAGCTGCTGCTAAAAGAGTATACGAAGTGCTCAATTGCAGGGGTGTGGTGCGAATCGATTTTATTTATAACGAAGAAAAAGGCTTGCCTTATATGTTAGAAGTGAATACGGTGCCCGGTCAGTCTGCGGCAAGTGTTATTCCGCAGCAAGTAAAAGCCATGGGAATGAGTCTTCAAGAATTTTATACATCTATTGTAGAAGAATCGCTTAATTAATTTGTACATGAAAAACCTAATACAAAAAATAGTACAAAAGCCTTTATGGCAAAATATACTCATTGGTATTGGGGGACTATTTTTTTTACTGATTGTATTTTTTTTATCACTCGGGTGGATTACAGGATATGGTAAAACGGCCAAGGTAAGTTCTGTAGTTGGACAAAGTTATATGGCCGCACAGCAGCAATTAGAGAAGGAAGGATTTGAAGTAGTGATACTCGATTCTATTTATGTTGATAGTGTTGCAAAACTTGCTGTTATCAGACAAACGCCAGAAGCGGATGAAGTTGTAAAAGCGGGTCGAACCATTTATTTAACAATTAACAGAATGGTGCCTCCACAAGTTGAAATGCCATCGCTTGTTGGTTTTTCTCTTAAAAGTGCCGAGTTGTATTTGCAAAGTTTGCAATTAAAATTAGGCGCCGTTACTTATAAGCCTGATTTTGCACGTAACGCCGTACTCGATCAACTTTTCAATGGCGTACCCATTGCACAAGGAGTTAAAATTCCGCTGGGTTCTACTATTAGTTTGGTGATAGGAACGGGCGTTGGTGGGGAAGAAACGGATATGCCAAACCTAGTGGGCCTTACCTATACCGAAGCATTAAACCAGTTATTGTTGCAGCGCATTAGTGTTGGATCTGTCCTTTCTTTGGAAACTATCAAAGATTCTGCTACCTCTTTTGTGTTTAGACAAACGCCTGGTTATTTATCTACAAAACTAGATTCTTTAACAGGGATGCCTGTTCCAAATAAAATTAGACAAGGGCAGTTGGTAGATTTATATTTAAGCAATACGCCACCACCCAAAGATTCTATAAGTGGCCCATCCATTAAAAATTAAATAGGTTTTATATGCAAACAATTACCGTAGAAGCACTGAAAGAAATACTCGACGCTGGTGAAAAAATTAATTTAGTAGATGTGCGTGAGCCTCATGAACACGCCGAATTTAATATTGGTGGATTGTTATTGCCACTTGGTCATGTTCAAAGCATGCAAATAGACGAAATCGAAGAACTTAAAAATCAAAAAATTTACTTCTATTGTAGAAGTGGTAATAGAAGTGGGCAAGCATGCTTACTGCTAGAAACCATGGGCTTTACAGACGTGGT
>JBMSJE010000150.1:0-2436 GCA_049418605.1 Sediminibacterium sp.
ATTAACCCGCAAAAATTACGCAGCTAATTTTTCTTTGTGTTTTTTGATTTGTGCCACCATGGCATCAAAAGCGCCATCAAACGCCGCCTCAAAAGTTTTAGCACTATCCTTTACAAAAAAATCATGTTTAGGCACATGTACACAAATTTCTACTACTTTGTCTTTTATGTGGTGCACCACATTGTCGAGTTTTAAGAAGACTTCTATTTTAGTAATTCCGTCATGAAACTGATTGAATTTTTTTGTTTTTTGAGTAACCAATTGGGTTAGTTTTTCGTCGGCAACAAAGTGTACCGTTTGAAGGATAACGTTCATACAACAACTTTTTAAATAGTGATTAAAATAATTGAAAAGAACTAATGGTAGTATCCTACAATATACTACTTATTATACACAAAAAAAAGTTAAATACATGAGCGGTAATCTCTTGGCATTTGCGACGCAAAATGCTTACGATTCGGGATTTGAGCGTTTTAGAATTTTGGGTGCAAACCACTAGGCTTTGGGGTGTGCCTTTTTAAAAACCTCTTTTAATTTTTCAATGGTGTTGTGCGTGTAAACCTGCGTGGCAGCAAGGCTACTGTGGCCTAGGAGTTCCTTTACAGCATTAAGGTCTGCGCCATTGTTCATTAAATGCGTTGCAAAACTATGCCTTAAAATATGTGGACTTTTTTGTTGCAGCGTTGTTACTAAACTTAAATAGTGTTTTACAAAAGTATACACCATGCGTGGCTGTAAAGGCTTTCCATTTTCACTTGTAAATAAATTATCAATACCTGGTAATTTTGTGGGTCGAGCAGCAACGTATTCCTGAAGTTGTTGCAGTAGTGCTGGACCCAGTGGAAGCAGCCGTTCTTTGTCGCCCTTTCCCACCACTTTTAACTGCTTTAAAGAAGGATCTAGTTGCGCAGTTTTTAGATGTACCAATTCACTTAGACGCATACCGGTACTATAAAATAATTGGAGTACTAATTTTTGGGTAAGACCCTTCCAATTATCTGGAAACTCGATATGCGCAAACAAAGTTTCCATATCCACTTCGGCAACAAATGCAGGAAGCCTTTTACGCACTTTTGGCGTTACAATAGTAGCCATTGGACTAGTTGCTAATACCCCTGTTTTGAGCTGGTATTTAAAAAAAGATTTGAGGGCCGAAATTTTACGGTTGAGACTTTTAGCTGTCAATCCATCTTCTTTCATTTCAGCGAGCCATGACCGAATATACATAGCAGTAATGGACTCTAGCGGAGGGGCATCAAATTGGCTGGCGAGGTAGGCAAAAAACTGGGCTAAATCGTTTTGGTAGGCAATAATAGTATGCTGGGCATATCGCTTCTCAAATTTGAGATGATCTAAAAAAGGTTGCAGTATGGCCGCGTACGCATCAGACATAAACCAAAGGTTTGAGCATAAAAAAAGTAGCCTAAGTTAAGAAAACTAAGGCTACTTAATATGATTTAGGAAACAAAGAGTAATTACCCTTCGATTTTTCCGCTAGCTATTTGTTGCTTGTAGATTGCTTTTAACACTTGTCCACGACGCAGAACAGAAGGCTTTGTGAAAGCTTGACGCTCTCTTAATTGTAAAAGCGTTTTGCTTTTTTCAAACTTCTTTTTGTACTTCTTAAGCGCTTTGTCGATGTTTTCGCAATCTTTTGAGTCGATAATTAACATACTATGATACCTCCTTAGGTGATTTTTAGGATTGCAAAGATAAGGGATGATTATTAATTAACAAACGGTTCCAAAAAATAATTTTCAAATAAGAATTGAAATCTGAAAATTAGATGGACCTCCCTTTTAAAGCCCCCATTACCGCTTCATCCATGGCACGCTCGGCAAATGGTCTGGTGGTTTCGTTTAAGGCTTCTATTTTAGTTTGAATCAGATTCTTGTCCTCCATTGTGATAGCCAGTTGTAGCGCTTGCAACGCAAGCGCGGTTTGGGTCACTTCTTCGGGGGTTAATAAAGATTGGTGTTTTACCATAAACTTTTCGGTAACGGCAAGGAGCTGTTCCCCTTCGGTTCTGGCTTCTACAAGGGCTCTAAGCACCATATCGGCCGCAGCATTTTCGATGCTATCTTGAAGCATCTTTTCTACCTGATCGTCTGTTAAATCTAGGGCAGGTTTTACTTCAATTATTTGTTCAACACAACTGCGTAACTCTTTGGCTTTCACTACTAATATACCATCTGCATTCAATAAAAATTGGATATCTACCTTTGGGAGTCCTGCCGGCATACCAGGTATACCTGTTAGGTTAAACTCGGCTAATTTACGGTTGTCTTTTACCAAATCTCGCTCTCCTTGGTACACAGATATACGCATACTCGACTGTCCATCTACGTGTGTGGTATATTGCCTACCCACCTGCGTTGGCACTTTTGAGTTACGTGGAACAAGCACTTCCATGAGTCCGCCCATGGTTTCAATACC
>JBMSJE010000151.1:0-2429 GCA_049418605.1 Sediminibacterium sp.
AAGTACGCATAAATAGCCCCCCTTCCAATTAATACTTGTCATTTGAAAAGTTAAAGTGTCGATTGAAACCAATTTAAAGAGCGAAAAACGAAATATTACTTAGTTCTCAACGCTTTATAGGCAAAAAAGCAACTTAACAACATTAGGAGCGCTGCAAGCATAAATGGCGCACCGGGGAAATAAAAGGGTGCTATTGGTCCCGTAAAGAAGGCAAATAAATTTGACATGACAAGTGGCCCAACAATAGAAGTGATACTCATAATACTAGTCAGTGACCCTTGTAATTCGCCTTGTTCATTCGCTGGAACGCTTCCAGAAATAATGGCTTGTAAGCCTGGTCCAGAAATACCACCTAAACAATAAGGAATTAAAAACACAAACATCATCCAACTTTGTGAGGCTAGGCCAAATAAAACAAGTCCAATGGTATATAATCCCAAACCTACATATACACTTTTTTCATTGCCAATTTTTGGATTCACTACCCTTACGAGTAAACCCTGAACAAGACTAACCAATACACCAACAACAGCCAGAGATATTCCAATCATTTTGGGTGACCACTTGAATTTTTCAATATTAAAATAACTCCAATTGCTTTGAACAGCATGTGAGGCCACATAAATTAAAAAGAACGAAATAATAAGTCCAGCAACTGCTGGGAATCTAGACAAGTTTTTTAATGAACTTATGGGGTTTGCACGTTTCCAATCAAATGCTCTTCGGTTAGAAACATCCAAGGATTCTGGCAAAACAAAATATCCATAGGCAGCATTTAAAAGGGCAAGTCCAGCAGCTACTAAAAATGGTATACGCGGTCCCATTTCGCCAAGTAATCCGCCAATCATTGGTCCTACAATAAATCCAAGTCCAAAAGCAGCCCCAATCATACCAAAATTTTGTGCGCGCGTTTCGGGTGTGCTAATATCTGCGATATAGGCAGATGCCGTTGTCATACTAGCACCTGTTATCCCAGCAATAATTCGTCCAACAAACAACCACCCAATACTTGGTGCAAAAGCAAGGAGTATATAATCGAGACCAAAGCCCAATAGTGAAAATAATAAAATGGGACGTCGTCCATATTTGTCACTTAAATTTCCAAGAACCGGTGCAAATAAAAATTGCATGATCGCATATGAGAAAGTAAGCAACCCTCCAAAAAGTGCCACTTTACTAATACTGGTTGTGTGCAATAAATCTTCAATGAGCTTAGGAACCACCGGAATTATTAACCCTAGGCCAGTTACATCAATTAACAAAGTAATAAATATAAACCCAATTGCTGCTTTACGATTTTTTATCATGTGTTCCAGTTATTATGCCTTACAAAAAAAAGCTTTTTAACTGGTAGTATCAAATACAAATGGGGGCGCCAAGCGCCCCCATTTTAAACAAATCAACCCTATATTACTTATTTTCTAAGCTCAATAACACCCACATTTGTGGTTTTAGGTTGAACCACAACCACATTATTGATGGTGGTATCCCTATACCCGTTTGATGCTTTTACCAATAATTTGTAAGTACCATCTTTTAAACCACGCATTTTAAATTCACCTTCTTTATTTGGAAGTGCATATGCCGTATCGGTATTATTGAATAATGTTAGCAAAGCTTTAGCATCTGTAGGTTTTACTTTTCCTGCAACACTTGCTGTATTTTTTTCTACAAATGTGTGCATCACAGGAATTAGGTAAAAGCGTCCATTTGCTTCAATAATAGAACGGCTTACATCAAAATCTAACCAAAGTCTATGACGGCGACTAGAAAATTCTTCTAACTCTTTCCCTTCTAATTTTAAAGTAATAAAGGCTGGTAAATTGGGTGCTAGATTAAGCGGATAGGATACACTATCCTTTACCACCGAATTATTGGTGCCTAATTCGATGCGAATAAGTCTAACAGCTCCTTTTGGAACATTTGCAGAAGTTAGCAAAGTATCCAGTCCATTTCGAAACTTTAAAATATCATACACGCCTGCTTTAATAGGCATACTTGTCCAAACCAATCCAGAATCTTTACGACTATTTCTATTGGCGGCAATATGATCCCAATTGCAGGTATCACGCCTGCGGGAGCCTTCCCTTGCCGTATCAATTACAACCTGCAACGATTTGATGTCAATAAACACATTGTTATAGTCTC
Source organism: Sediminibacterium sp. (assembly GCA_049418605.1). GTDB lineage: Bacteria > Bacteroidota > Bacteroidia > Chitinophagales > Chitinophagaceae > Sediminibacterium. The sequence continues at coordinate 2,149 of JBMSJE010000151.1, forward strand.
CGGGTCCATCTGTCAGGAGTAGGTTAAGCTCCTGGACACCAGATCCATTTTCTAATGATGCAGACTTATTACAAGCTACTGCAACAAATGAAACGATGGCAACTAAGGTCGCCGCAAAAAATTGAGGGGATTTTTTCATGGTTTTAATAATTTGATTTGAGGGATAAGAACCAAATTTATTACGAAGGTTTAATAACATTATGTTAAAGCATTAATTTGAAAAAACGACAACTCCATCAAAGACATCCACGAGTACCGGCTTTGTTTTATCTACTTCACCA
>JBMSJE010000152.1:0-2319 GCA_049418605.1 Sediminibacterium sp.
TCAATCCTAAAAATGGACGAAAAATAATAACAGGATCTGTGACGATTATAAAATAATTAGCGAAAAATTAAACGCGCAATAGCCCAGCTTTATAAAGTGTTGTAACGGGTTTATTATCCCAGAAAAGTTCAAAATCTTCGAGACCAGCAGCTTCATAACTTTCTTTTACAGCAGCATACGTCATGCCAGCCGTTTCAGCAACTGCTGTCTTTTGAAGGAGTTCCAATAACCAACTGCCTTTTACAGGATCTACCGAAATATTTAAAGGCGCCGTTGTTGTCTGAAAAAGCAAATTCATTTCTTCCCATTGATTGCCTTTTTTAGAACGCTGCACGATGGAAGAAACCGGATTACCACCTAACCAAATTACTTTGTAATTGGTAGCACTATTGTAATCAGGTGTTTGTAAAGCTGTTGCAATATAATTAGGCGCTACACTAGTTTTGGGCGTTTTAAAATCAAACCATTTATGCAATGGAAAATCAAAACAAGCACCATGCATGTAGTTCAGTAATGCTTTTTTTAATCCATACCCAAAAAGTTCATGTTCCGCTCCTGTTGGATCTATATGAACAATATCGTTGTTAGCAAAAGTTCCAATTTCTTTGGTTTGCTTGATCACTTTATACTTATCAGGATCTAACCCCACTGGGCTATGCGCTGTCATGGTAAACAAATGCCAAAATGCAGATTGCAATACACCCGTTTCAAAAAGTTGACGCACCATTTCTAATGAATCAATCGTTTCTTGTTCTGTTTGAGTTGGGAAACCATACATCAAATAAGCGTGTACCATAATACCTGCTTCTGTAAAATGCTGGCTCACTTTTGCTACTTGCGCTACAGTAATTCCTTTATCAATAAGTGCCAAAAGTCTATCTGATGCTACTTCTAGCCCACCACTTACTGCTATGCATCCCGCAGATTTTAGTAACTGACAAAGATCGCGTGTAAAACTTTTTTCGAACCGAACGTTGGCCCACCAACTCACCACTAATTTTCTGCGCAAAATTTCTATGGCAAGGGCTTTCATCAGTGATGGCGGCGCCGCTTCATCCACAAAGTGAAATCCAGTTTGCCCCGTTTGCGCAATTAAAGTTTCCATCCTATCAGCTAATAATGATGCAGCAATAGGTTCATAGGTTTTAATATAGTCGAGTGAGATATCACAAAAAGTACATTTACCCCAGTAGCATCCATGTGCCATGGTTAATTTATTCCATCTGCCATCACTCCATAAACTATGCATAGGATTGACTACCTCGATAGCAGAAATATATTGGTCGAGTAAGAGCCCTGAATAATCGGGCGTACCCACATTGGCTTGTTTATAATCGGGCCAAATAGAATTATTGATATAGCTTACTTTGCCATCAACAAGTGTAAAACAGCGCTTTAATTCGGATGCATTTATGTTTCCATCCAAATGATTGATTAATACTTCGAGCGGCGCTTCGCCATCATCAAGTGTAATAAAATCATAAAATTCAAACACACGCACGTCCGATAGTGAGCGGAGTTCTGTATTTGCAAATCCTCCACCCATTGCCACTTTAATAGCCGGATAATTCTTTTTGATATATTGCCCGCACCTTAACGATGTATATAAATTTCCTGGAAAAGGAACCGACAAACAAACTAATAGAGGATTTACCCGCTTGACATAGCTTTCAAGTACATCTAATAAGATAACGTCGATATAAGTTACTGGCGCATTTAATGTCGTATACAATTCATCAAAACTATTCGCAGATCTTCCAAGGCTTTCGGCGTATCTACTAAAACCAAAATAAGGATCAATGGTGTCCTTAATTAAATTCCCAAGGTCTTCTAGGTACATGGTAGCAATATGCTTGGCCTTGTCTTGTTTGCCCATGCTACCAAAAGCATAATGCAAATCATCCATCTGCTCAAAGGCACTGGCTTCAGGCAAAAATTGTCTAGTGGAAATTAAATGCGCTAGTGTAGGCTGCTTCCCTTGCAAAAAAAGTATAACGCTATCGATGGTATTGATGTAGCGCTCTTTGAGAGCTACAATTCTTGTACAATTAGCATTTAATGAATCGCCGTATTTACTTTCTACGGCTTCAAATAAATGAATCAATCCTTTTTTGCAAAAAATTTGAAGTGTAACTTCTATACCCAGGTCGGCTTGTTCACTTTTAATATTTTTTGTATTAAAAAAACCTTTTAAATACGCAGTAGCCGGATACGGCGTATTAAGCTGCGTAAATGGTGGCGTTACTAATAATACAGGTGCATCCAAGGGTTTCTAATTATGGAGTAAAATTAGGGTTATTTTTTCTTGGCCCCTCTTTT
>JBMSJE010000153.1:0-2196 GCA_049418605.1 Sediminibacterium sp.
GTATACTGGCTACCAAAATCTAGGATAAGGATTTTTTCTGTCATAGCTGCGAAGTTAATTGAAATTGGGAGCACAAAAAAAACCAACCCGCAGGGTTGGTTTTAATAATATCTATCAAAGTTGATAAGTATCTATCGTGCAGTTAAACTTATGCAGCAGCAACAGCCTTTTTGGCTAATTTGCTCTTTAAGTTTGCAGCTTTGTTTTTGTGGATAATACCACGCTTAGCAAGTTTATCAATCATCGAAATGACGTTTGGTAATCCTTCTGTGTAAGCTTTGGTATCTGAGCCAGCTTTAAGTTCACGAACCGCGTTACGGGTAGTTTTACCATAGTAACGGTTACGCTCGCGACGCTTAGCCGCTTGTCTCATATCTTTTTTAGTAGCTGAATGGTTTGCCATGTTCTAATTATTTTTCAGGACGGCAAAGGTAAGGCCTAGACCTGAAAGTTTGAAATTTTATTCAAAAAAAACATCGATTTCATTAATTTTCAATGAAATTACCCCTTTTTTTCTCCTTTTTATGACCGATATTTGCTCGGAAATTTGATAAATAAGACTCGTAAGACTATCACATGAAGGATTTTTCTTATATAACCAATTCGCATCCTGCTTTTATAGAAGAGACCTATAAGGCATTTGTACAAGATCCTAGCTCAGTAGATTCCGACTTGAAAAAGTTTTTTGAAGGATTTGATTTTGCCGTTTCTAATGGATATGCAGGAACTGGCGCTGCTACTGCTGCAACCGAAACAACAACAACAAATGCAGCTGGTGTAGATTGGCAAAAAGAAATTAATGTTTACCGCCTAATTTTAGGATATAGAAACAGAGGGCACTTACTATCTAACACAAACCCCATTAGACCACGTAAAGACAGACAGGCCAATTTAGATTTAACTTATTTTGGTTTATCCGATGCTGATTTGTCGCAAACATTTCAAGCAGGTAAATTTGTTGGACTTGGTGCTACTTCCTTAAAAAATATTTTAACACATTTACAAACCTGCTACACGTCAAGTGTTGGTGCAGAGTTTAAATATATTAGCAACAAAGAAAAAGTTTCATTTTTGATTGCAGAAATGGAAACTAATTTTAAGTCCCCCATTCATTTAGATAAAAAGAAACACATCCTAGAAAAATTAAATCAAGGGGTGATTTTCGAAAAGTTTTTACATACCAAATACATTGGACAAAAAAGATTTTCATTAGAAGGAGGGGAGAGTACGATTGCTGCATTGGATGCTATAATCAACACGGCTGCATCACATGATGTGCAGGAAGTGGTGATTGGGATGGCCCACCGTGGACGTTTAAACGTGCTCGCCAATATCATGGGTAAAACCTATGAGCAAATATTTAGTGAGTTTGAAGGAACTGCTATTATCGATCAAACCATGGGTAGCGGTGACGTTAAATACCATATGGGTTACGGTTCTGAAATTACCACACCAGATCAGAAAAAGATTCATTTAAAATTAGTGCCAAATCCTTCACACCTTGAAGCGGTGGATCCAGTGGTACTTGGTTTTGCAAGAGCAAAAGCAGACGTGCTTGATCAAAGCGCTTTTGATAAATACTTGCCAATACTAATTCATGGTGATGCTTCTGTTGCAGGACAGGGTATTGTGTATGAAGTATTACAAATGAGTAACCTGCGTGGTTATCATACCGGCGGTACCATCCATTTTGTGATCAATAATCAAATTGGTTTTACCACAGATTTTGATGATGCAAGAAGTGCCGATTATTGTACCTCAGTTGCTTCCATGGTGCAAGCACCAGTGTTACATGTGAACGGTGATGATGCAGAAGCAGTTGTTAAATGTGCCGAAATTGCAACACGTTACCGTCAAAAATTTAATTCGGATATTTTTATTGATATGGTGTGTTACCGCAGACACGGACACAATGAAGGAGATGATCCAAAGTATACGCAACCGCAGTTGTATTCATTAATTGATAAGCACCAGAATCCAAGAGAAACCTATACACAGTTTTTAATTCAAAATGGTGAGCCAGAAGCGCAAGCACTTGCAAAAGACATGGAAAAGAAATTCTGGGCCGATTTACAAGAGCGCCTAGATGAAGTGAAACAACATCCACTCCCTTACAAATACCAAGCACCAGAACTAGCTTGGCAAAATATGGGTAAGGCAACGGAACAAGATTTTCAAGCTTCACCCGTTACTGCT
>JBMSJE010000154.1:0-2180 GCA_049418605.1 Sediminibacterium sp.
CGCTTTTTTTAGCAAGTGACATGAGTTCTTATGTTACGGGTCAGGTAATTAGCGCTTGCGGTGGATTAAACATTTAACTAAAATATTGATTGTCATAACGTTGTCAAATAATGCCTATAAACTTGTTAAACTATTTAACACTACAACTGTTGTAATTACCGAGAGCTATATTTGTACATCATCATGAAAAGAACTTTTATCAATATCATATTACTGGGGGTGCTCCTGATTCAGGTGTTACCCGTTCGTGAAATTGGTGAAATGCTATTTGACAACCAGCTAAATGAAGAAATCAATTGTTCGGGTACAACAATTAAAGAATTGAGCAAATGCAACGATTCATTTGTTGACAACGAAGACCAAGAAATTCATTACGAACTTAACTTACACAACAGTCTAACAACTGCATACGCTGCATTTCAAACCCGCTTACCTATACATCATAGTAGCGATGTTCCCGTTCCGCCGCCCAACAAATTATTTGCATAAGAGCATCAGTAAATTTGCTAGTTCAACTAGATTCATTTGGGTTTTATCAAATACAATACATGAAAAAATTATACTCGCAACTAGGTGACAACCTTTCTGCTTCCATTGTAGTACTACTTGTAGCACTACCACTTTGTGTTGGTATTGCGCTAGCATCTGGAACGCCCATTTTTTCAGGCATTATTGCGGGTATTATTGGGGGTATTGTAGTAGGACAACTAAGCGGATCACAGTTAAGTGTTTCGGGGCCAGCTGCTAGTTTAACATTTGTGGTGTCAGCCATGATCATTAAACTAGGAAGCTTTGAAACTTTTTTATTGGCTGTTTTGATTGCCGGTGCTTTTCAAATTTTATTCGCTTTTTTAAAAGGGGGCATTGTAGGTGACTATATACCAAACGCCGTCATTAAAGGAATGGTTGCTGCAATTGGAATTATTTTAATGATGAAACAAATTCCGCACTTACTAGGCTATGATGCAGATTTTGAAGGCGATGAATCATTTTTACAAGACGATCACAACAACACCATCACCACCATTTTAACTGCCATAAAATTTTTAACCCCCATGTCAGTGCTCATTGGTGCCGTTTCTATGGTCCTATTAATACTTTGGGAACAATTCAATCACAAAAGTAACAAATGGATACATTATGTTCCAGGTCCACTCGTTGTTGTATTGGTAGCTATTGCGCTAAACACATATGGCGCAGGCCTCTTTAACATGTTGCCGCTTGAACAAAAACATTTAGTGTGGCTACCAGTAGCCAACAATGTACATGAGTTTTTTTCTTTTTTCACATTTCCAAATTTTCATGAAATTGGAAATCCAGAAGTTTGGTTGGCTGGATGTCTGTTAGCTGTAATTGCTTCTCTTGAAACACTCTTAGGCATTGAAGCCATTGATAAAATAGACCCATTAAAAAGAATAACGCCATCAAACAAAGAATTAAAGGCGCAGGGTATAGGTAATATTATTTCAGGACTCATTGGCGGCCTTCCTATCACATCGGTGATTGTAAGAAGTTCTGCCAATGTTAGTGCAGGAGCTAAATCAAAACAGTCTACCATTTTTCATGGCGTGCTTATATTAATAGGTGCAGCATTGATTCCCTTTGTACTTAATAAAATACCGTTAAGTGCCATTGCTGCCATACTTATTGTAACGGGTTATAAAATTGCAAGAATTAATATATTTAAAGAGATGTATAAAAAAGGCCTCAATCAATTTATACCTTTTTGCATTACAATCATTGCCATTTTATTTAGCAATCTATTATTGGGCATTGCTATTGGTATTATTGCTAGTATCATTTTTATTATTCGTGGAAATTTTAAATCCGCGATCTTAATGATACAAGACAACAACCAATACCTCATCAGGTTTAGAAAAGATATTACGTTTTTAAATAAAGCAATTATCAAACAAAAATTAGAGTCACTACCCAATAACTCCTATCTATTAATTGATATTAGAAAGGCAGATTTTATTGACAAAGATGTGATTGATGAAATTAATGACTTTCTATGTCACGTTCACTTAAAAAATATTTCGGTAAGCTTTAGTTTACATGAATACAACCCTAATCATTTGCTCATAAATTATACAAAAAAATGAAAATCTACGAAAAATTATTATTAGAAAATAAGGCTTGGGCAGAAGAACGTAAACTTGATGACCCTGGATTTTTTT
>JBMSJE010000155.1:0-2174 GCA_049418605.1 Sediminibacterium sp.
GACTATCAAGACCTCAGGTACAAGGCCAATAAAATAAAACACACATTAAAGGTGGAAGCAAAAAAATAGTTCGATCCATCAATTACGAACTAATAATTACGAACTACTAGCGGATTTCTTTCTTAGATGTTCCGTTGGCCATTTTTTTGTTGATATTTAAAGGTCTGGTATAGCCAATACCCATCATGCTTTTGATTTGCATACCCGGAGAATTTTTATTTTCTCCAAAAAGCCTTACATCATCATCGTAAATTAAATCTAGGTTGTAATTCGCCGAAAAATATTTATTGATTTTAAAAGAGAAAAAATTAGTCATAAAAACGTCAATATTTTCTGGCTTATTGGAGTAATTGGAGAACAAATCTAAACGGCCTCTGTAATTGATATTTCGCGCAATTACATTGTTGTGGTTGATGGTAGCAAATAATCCAATGTCCTGAATTACATTTTGACCTTTTGGAACCCCGTACTTACCCTGTGCTGCTAATTTATTGTTGGCGACAATGGTCCAACGTGCAGTTAGCGGTGATAAGAAAATGGATAACTTATCGGAGGTTTTACTATCAAATCCAGCAGATACAAACACATACGCTGGTGATAAAAAGGAAGAAGCAAAATTGGCCACATTATTAGAAAAAGTATAACCGTCAAAATACTGCGATCTAAAATTAAATAGTGCCGACATATACCACTTTCCAGTACTGTCAATTTTATACCCGTATTTACTCAGAATATCAAAGCGGTCATCATTTTTTCGACTTCCTAAACTGGTGGTTTGCACATAACCCAGGTTCATATCAAAATTATTATCCCAGTTTTGACGTCCTTTTTTGTAGTATAAAAAATAATTGAAATAGCTATTAACAGATAATGAGAAATTATCGCCCCCAGCAGCCCAGTTACTCAGTGAACCCTGAGATAAGTTGGCATTAAATACACCACCTCTTTTCCAACGCCAATTAGCCGTATCAGCATCTTTACGAATGGTACGTGCCGACTCATTTCTAATTTTATTGAGCATTTCTTGCCCAAAAGCCTGACTTCCAATAAAAAAAGCAACCCATAAGGTTAGGCCATACTTCATGCACTCAAAGTTATAATTGTTACAAAACTAATTGATTAACACAATTTTTAGCGTTTTATAGCTGACAAACTGGCACAAATCGATGATTTTATGTTAATTTTGCCATTAAATTAGATAGTAAGGATGGAAACCCTCGCTTTAGCTGGAAAAGAACACGACGAACTTAGACAAGGAGAAGCTTTCAACCCTTTCTCCAACGATCCCAATACGTATAAGAAAAGCTTTTATATAGAAAGTTATGGCTGTGCCATGAACTTTGCGGATAGTGAAGTCATTGCCTCTATTTTAAATAAAGAAGGATACGGCGCCACTAGAAATGTAGTAGAGGCAGATCTTATATTTTTAAACACTTGTTCTATCAGGGAAAAAGCAGAACAAACCGTTCGCAAACGCCTCACCGAATTTAGAAAGATAAAAGAGCAAAAGCCAGGAACTTTAATTGGTATGCTAGGTTGTATGGCTGAAAGATTAAAATCAAAACTACTAGAGGAAGAAAAATTAGTAGATATGGTAGTTGGTCCAGATGCGTATAGAAGCCTTCCAGGACTTATTGAAGAAGCAGAAACCGGACAAAAAGCAGTAAATGTCCTATTAAGTAGAGACGAAACCTACGCAGATATCGCGCCTGTACGACTTGACAGCAATGGCATTAGTGCCTTTGTATCTATCATGCGCGGCTGTAATAATATGTGTAGCTTTTGCGTAGTACCTTTTACAAGAGGCAGGGAAAGAAGTAGAGACGCGCATTCCATTGTAGCAGAAGCCACCGATTTATTCAATAGAGGATTTAAGGAAGTAACCTTACTTGGTCAAAACGTAGATAGCTACCACTGGATCAATGAGCAAAATAATGAAGCCGTTACTTTTGCCATGCTCCTCGAAAAAGTAGCTTTAATTGATCCAAGCCTTCGTGTACGATTTAGCACATCTCACCCCAAAGACATTACTGACGAAGTCTTACATACCATAAATAAATACAAAAACATTTGCAAATACATTCACTTACCGGTTCAGAGCGGAAGTACTCGACTACTTCAACTCATGAACCGCACATATACACGCGAATGGTATATTGCAAAAGTGAACCGCA
>JBMSJE010000156.1:0-2158 GCA_049418605.1 Sediminibacterium sp.
ACAATACCGCTACCAAATAATTGTTCCCATAATCTGTTAACGAGTGTGCGGGCAACAAGTGGATTGTTTGTACTAGTAAGCCACATCGCTAGGCCCATTCTATTTTTGGGTGCATTTTTTGGAAGCGCTGGTAATACACCAGGTACATCAGGTGTAACTTCTTTTCCTTTAGAGAGCCAGCTGCCTCTTTCAAAAACATGTGTTGTTCTAGCTAAATCTTGATTGGCTTCCATCATAATGGGCGTGGTTTCTGCACCAGCCATTAAAAGGTCATTGAAGTATTTGTAAGCACTATCGTATCCTGGTTTTTCTTTTCCTGGAAATGGATTTCCAAAAGAGAACCATTCAAATAAAATACCGTTGTCTGTGTTGTTTTTTATTTTTGGAGAATAGTACTTGAAATATAATGTGTGTTTGCCCTGAATGGGAGGAAGCGAAGTGCGTTCGTGCACGAAACCGCCGCCTGTATTTTTAATAGGCACTTCTTTGATGAGCTTGCCGTTTAAACTGTCTAAATAAATGCGCCACATGCCTTTGTCTACACTAGATGCATATTTAAAAAGGAGTTCTGATTTACCCGTTAATACCACATCTTTTAAATTACAAGTACCATTATTACGAAGTGTTGCATACCATCCGTTGGCGCCATCAACAAACTTGTCGCACTGAAAAGCATTGATACTTGGTTGAAGGGTGCGAATAAAAGTGGTCCAATAATTTGCAGTAGCTGGATCCGCATTTTTTGAAAGCCATTTTTTAAGTGATTCAAATTTTACATTGTCGGCTCCTTGGTACTGGCGGAGTACTGGATTTTCGAAAGGAGAATCTTCATCGCGGGTGTTGTTAAAAAACGCCATGAATTTATAATACTCGTCATGCTTGAACGGATCATAAGGGTGGCTATGGCACTGAACACAATTAAAGCTGGTACCCATAACAGCACTCCACGTAGTGTTTACACGGTCAAGCACAGCAGCGGTTCTATACTCTTCATTGTCGGTGCCACCTTCGTCATTGTTCATGGTGTTTCTGTGAAACGCAGTGGCTATGTAATTGGCGTCGGTAGGGTTTGGTAAGAGGTCTCCGGCAATTTGTTCAATTAAAAAATCGTTATAGGGTTTGTCTTTATTAAATGCATCGATGAGCCAGTCGCGGTATTTGTAAATATTTCTACTACGGTCTGCTTCAAAACCTTTGGTATCTGCGTAACGGGCAAGGTCTAGCCAAAGTGCTGCCCATTTTTCGCCATAAGCAGGCGAAGCCATTAAATCGTTTACTAAATTTTCGTAGGCCTTATCAGAATTGTCGCTTAAATATTTTGCTGCAATTTTTTTACTCGCAGGAAGGCCAGTTAAATCTAAACTAACGCGTCTTAATAGGGTGGCTTTATCTGCTTCTTTGGAAGGGCTTAGTTTTTCGGCCTCTAATTTTTCTAAAATGTACTTATCGATATTATTTTTAACCCAGTTGTCATTAATACTTGGCACTTCTGGTTCTTTTACTTTTTGATACGCCCAGTGTGATCCCCACTTGGCACCTTCTTTAATCCAAGTGGTTAAAATTTTAATTTCTTCTTTGCTTAAAGGATCGTGCTTGTAAGGCATGCGCTCTTCCGGATCGGTGAGGTGCAACCTTCTAATCAGTTCACTTTCTTCTGGCTTGTATTTTATGATGGCAGGCTTACCAGATTTGGTAGGTGCAAAAGCTTCTTCTTCGAAAAGCAAACTAAATCCACCCTCTTGTTTTACACCACCATGACAGGTAATACATTTTTTATTTAAAATGGGTTTTACCTCGGTATTGTAATCGATGGGATCTGAAGGATAAATAACAACAGCAGTAATAGCAAGTACAATGAGTATTGCAGAGCTGTAAAAAAGTTTTTTGCTAGGCTGTAAAAACATAAGGCATCATTCGTAAGGATAAATTTAATAATTACTTACGAATGACGCCTTAAACTTGACATATAGTTATCTACCCATCCAGCCACCATCTACGGTTAGAATAGTACCGTTGACGTAGTCTGATGCAGGAGATGATAAAAAAACGAAAGCTCCGGTTAAATCTTCGGGAGTTCCCCATCTATTTGCCGGAATTCTGGCCAAAATAGAGGCATTTCTGTCCGGATCGGCCCTTAACTGTGCCGTATTGTCTGTGG
>JBMSJE010000157.1:0-2102 GCA_049418605.1 Sediminibacterium sp.
GAAGGTTTTGTGTCGTTACTCGATAGCGGATACCGCATGCAAAATAGTGACGACGAAGACGATACACGTGTCATGCAAGACGTTACCCTCCATGATTTTGTCACTTCTGGTGAGATTATGGCGTCCCTGGCGGGCCGCCACCATATTGAGTTTGGCATGCATCCAAAAAACGCCACACTCGAAATAGAATGCAATACTAAACCACAACCTTCCTTTAATAGACAGTTTGATTTACTCATTAAAGATTTAAAAGCGCACGAAGGCGCAGGCTATTCGTTGTATATTTTTGCAGAGCAGGTAAAACAGTTAGAGCGTTTACATAGTATTTTTGTAGACCTCAAAACAGAAATTAATTTTGTTCCGGTTCCTACTAGTATTCATGAAGGGTTTATAGACAACGATTTAAAAATTGTTTGTTATACCGATCATCAAATTTTTCAGCGTTACCATAAATACAAGGTTAAGCAGGCTTATAATAAAAATAAAGCCATTACGCTCAAAACCTTACGGGACTTGCAACCTGGCGATTATGTAACACATATCGACCATGGTGTGGGTACGTATTCGGGGCTTCAAAAAATTGAGGTGAATGGTAAGACGCAAGAGGCGGTGCGCATTATTTATAAAGAGGGTGATATTTTATATGTAAACATTAATTCGTTACATAAAATATCAAAGTATACGGGCAAAGAAGGTACGGTGCCTAAAATTAATAAGCTTGGTTCTGATGTTTGGGCAAAGCTCAAAGAAAAAACAAAGGCAAAGGTTAAAGAAGTGGCTTTTGATTTGATCAAATTATATGCGGCGCGTAAATCGCAGGTTGGTTTTGCACATGCGCCCGATAATTATTTACAAACCGAGCTAGAAGCTTCTTTTATTTACGAAGACACACCTGATCAGTACAAAGCGACGCAGGATGTTAAGCGTGATATGGAGTCTACCGCACCTATGGATAGGCTGGTGTGTGGTGATGTGGGTTTTGGTAAAACAGAAGTAGCGGTTCGCGCGGCATTTAAATCGGTGGTGGATGGTAAGCAGGCCGCTGTGCTTGTGCCTACCACCATTTTAGCGTTTCAGCACTATAAAACATTTAAAGAAAGACTTTCCGATTTTCCGGTGACCGTAGATTTTATCAACCGTTTTAAATCGGCAAAAGAAAAAAAGGAAACCCTGCAAAAATTAGCAGAAGGAAAAATTGATATCATTATTGGTACCCATGGCATTTTAGGTAAAGAGGTAAAGTTTAAAGACCTCGGTGTTATGATTATTGATGAAGAACAAAAATTTGGGGTAGGCCATAAAGAAAAATTAAAGACCTTAAAAACAAGTGTAGACTGTTTAACGCTCACGGCCACGCCTATTCCACGAACCCTTCAGTTTAGTTTAATGGGCGCCCGTGATTTAAGTATTATTAATACGCCCCCGCCTAATAGGCAACCCATTCAAACGGAGGTGCAGGTTTTTAATGACGACACAATTAGAGACACCATCTACTACGAAACAGAGCGTGGGGGTCAGGTGTTTTTTATTCATAATAGGGTGCAAGGATTAGCCGAGATGTGTGCACTTATTCAGGGCCTCTGTCCCGATTTAAGCATTGGCTTTGCACATGGGCAGTTAGAAGGGCACGAATTAGAAGAGCGCATTTTAGATTTTATTGACAAAAAATACGACGTACTTGTTTGTACCAATATTGTAGAGAGTGGGGTAGATATTCCAAACGTCAATACCATTATTGTAAACAATGCGCATCATTTTGGTTTATCGGATTTACACCAACTGCGCGGTCGTGTAGGGCGTAGCAATAAAAAAGCGTTTTGTTATTTATTAGCGCCACCTATGAGTACGCTGCCTTCCGATTCACGTAAGCGTTTACAAACACTGGAGCAGTTTACCGATTTAGGTAGTGGATTTCAAATTGCAATGCGCGATTTGGATATTCGTGGTGCAGGTAATTTATTAGGTGGAGACCAGAGTGGCTTTATGGCCGAAATAGGTTTTGAAATGTATCAGAAAATTTTAGAAGAAGCCGTGCGCGAATTAAAACGCAGTTCCTTTAAAGATTTATTTAAAGAAGAAATTAGTAAGCAGGACGATTTTGT
>JBMSJE010000158.1:0-2090 GCA_049418605.1 Sediminibacterium sp.
GGTATCTGGGAAAACATTGTGCAGCAGCACAATGATCAGCTCCCCGAAGAAACCAAAACACTGATCAACGAATACCTGCATCCAAAAATTAAAAAATTATTTGAGCACTGTGGTGAAAGCCTTTTGATATATACCTTACCAGAAAAAAAACCATTTGTAACGGCTAATTTAGAACCCGCCGAACTGGTATGTAATTTTATTTCACCTTACTTTGAAATTCAATACGCGAAAGGTGCTTATGAAATCGAGTGCCGCGTTAAACTGCCACTCGCCGACGTCAATGTTTCAGAAAACGAATGTACTAGTCCACTTCTTTTCAAATACCATCAGCAGTATTTTACTTGGAAAAAATCGGATGATATTTTAATGATGGAATCCTTTTTACCAAGCGGTAAAATTGTCATTTCAAAAGAAGAGTGGGCACAAAAATTACAAACTTTCGTATTACCACTTTCTAAAATGTACCATATTCATTTTGGAAACGTTGAAAAGGAAGAGCTTAATAATATTACCCCCGAAGTAAGTGTTCATCTTAAAGAACGCGGCGACTATTTATTATTTCAGCCCGTATTTTCTTACCAAGGTTTTGAAGTGCGTGCCATTGATAAAGACAAAATCATTGTTCCGCTTTCCGATAAAATATTAATGATACAGCGTAACCTGGAAACAGAAGCCCGTATTATTTCAAAAATAGAATCACTTCATTCTGGTTTTGTAAGGCCCGAGCAAAGTGATTTATTAGCATTAAAAGGCGCAGAAGTATTAAAAAACAACTGGTTCTTTTTATTTGTAGACGCCGTTAAAGACATGAACATTCCAGTGTTCGGGTTTGAAGCACTTAAAAACTTCAGGTTTAATACGGCAAAGCCTTCTACCAAAATATTTATTAGCAGTAATACTGATTGGTTTGATGCAAAAGTTGAAATTCATTTTGGCGAGCAAAAGGTAAGTGTGGAAGATGTTAAAAAAGCACTTGCTAGCAAGCAACAATTTGTACCATTACAAGATGGAACACTAGGTATTTTACCCGAAGAGTGGATTAAAAAATATTCGCTTTTATTTAGAGTGGGCGAAGGTCGTTCCGAAAATATCAAGTTAAGTAAATACCATTTTAGTGTTATTGAAGAACTGTATTTGCAACGTGACGAGGAAGAATTATTTTTTCAATTAGAAGAAAAATATGAGCGCCTCAAAGAAAATCATTCGATCAAAGATGTACCTGCACCCAAGCATTTAAAAGAAGTGCTGCGCCCCTATCAAGAAAGCGGTTTTCAGTGGCTTAACTACCTCCGAGAAGTACGCTGGGGTGGCATCTTAGCCGATGATATGGGTCTTGGTAAAACTATTCAAGCACTTAGCTTTTTACATCATCTTAAAACCGAAGAAGGTACATTAAAGGCGCTTGTGGTGTGTCCTACCACCCTTATGTACAACTGGCAAAATGAAATTGGAAAGTTTACACCAAACATTAGTTTTTACGTGCACCATGGAGCCGGACGTTCTCGTGATGCACTCGCTGCTAATGAAGCAGATGTTATTATCACTACCTATGGAACACTCCGTAGTGATATCAAACAATTTGTAGAAGTAGCATTTGATTATGTAGTACTCGATGAAAGCCAGGCCATTAAAAATCCAAATAGTAAAGTAACAAAAGCTGCAGGTTTATTAAAAGCAACCAATAGACTTTGTTTGAGTGGTACCCCACTTCAAAACAATACATTTGATATTTACGCACAAATGAATTTCTTGAATCCGGGTATGCTAGGAAGCGTTGAGTTTTTCAAACAAGAATTTTCGATTCCTATTGATAAGTTTGGCGAAAAAGAACAAAAAGATCATTTGCGTAAACTCCTCTATCCATTTATGTTGAGGCGTACCAAAGAGCAGGTGGCCAAAGACTTACCAGAAAAACAAGAAATGGTACTCTTTTGTGAAATGGGTGATGAGCAACGTAAAATTTATGAAGCTTTCCGAAACGATTACCGAGATAAAATTTTAGGCGTTGTAGACAACCAAGGGATACAAAAATCGCAATTAACTATTTTACAAGGCCTCATGAAGCTGCGTCAAATTTGTGACAGCCCATC
>JBMSJE010000159.1:0-2082 GCA_049418605.1 Sediminibacterium sp.
TCGGCCAGGGTAGATTTACCATGGTCAATATGTGCAATAATGCAAAAATTACGTAGTTGCTTCATAAGTGCGCGAAGATAAGCTTAAAACTACTTTTTAAGCGCATTAATAATGGCTACAAATTCATCCGCAATAAGGGATGCGCCGCCCACTAAACCACCGTCTACATCAGGTTGGCTAAATATTTCAACGGCATTGGCACTTTTTACGCTCCCACCATATAAAATTGAGATTGAATTAGCCACCTCTGACCCGTATTTTCTGGCAATATGACTTCTAATAAAAGCATGCATTTCTTGAGCTTGCTCGCTACTAGCCGTTTTACCAGTACCAATTGCCCAAATGGGTTCGTAGGCAATAACAATATGTGTCATTTGATCAGCAGATAAATGAAATAGTGAATCAGTTAATTGCCCAGCTACATAATCATTTTGAGTGCCTGCTTCTCTGACCTCTAAGGCTTCACCACAACAAAAAATGGGTGTTGTTTTATTGTCTAAACAAGTATCTACTTTTTGAGCCAATAACTCATTGCTTTCATTAAAATATTCTCTTCTTTCAGAATGGCCAATTACTACATATTTGACACACATACTTTGAAGCATCGTTACAGAAACTTCGCCAGTATAAGCACCAGATAATTTATTGGAACAGTTTTGAGCTGCCACATAAACATTTGTTTTAGCACCCACTTTTGATTGTGCCATTGAAATATAAGGGAATGGTACCGCAAATATTGCTTCTTGGTTAGGAGCCAAACTATGTGGCTTTGCATTAATGGCGTCTAATAATGCTTCCCCTTCTGTGAGGGATAAATTCATTTTCCAATTGGCTGCTGCGATTTGCTTTCTCATGATTGCTTATTTATTACAAAGATTTATTTTTTAATGCTTCAAAGGTACTGCGGATCAGCTGTTTTTCAATATCGGTAAAGGGTTCATTCTTAAAGTTTTTCCAATTAGCAGTGTCCTCAATGAGTTTGTCAATTTGATAGGTCGTATTATCTATTCCCCAACTAAAATGAGGGATCATATTTGGTGTAAGCCCAGTACAAAAAACGTTGGCACCAACTCCAATAGTTGCACCTGTTGTAATGCTGGTATTTATGGCTGTTTTAACATAGTCTCCCATGTATACACCCATTTTATTGCCAACATATCTATTTGCGTTTGATGATTCATCCCATACGCTAATAGGCCCGCCTGTATTTTTCACATTGCTATTGGAAGTACCCGCACCTAAATTGCACCATTCACCAATGACTGAATCACCTAAATATCCATGATGTGCTTTATTTGAATATCCAATTAGTATACTGTTTTTTACTTCTCCCCCAATAATAGATTTAGGTCCAATGGTTGTGGCGCCATACACCACTGTATTCATTTTAACGCATGCATTTTTTCCTAGATAAAATGGGCCTCTAATACTCGATCCTTCCTGAATTTCTGCACCACTTGCAATGTAAATGGGTCCTGTACTCGCATTTAAATGACAATGTAAAAGGATTGCCCCTTCTTCAATAAAAATTTGATCCTTATGAGTAGCTGTGCAGGTATCCGGTATTAGCGCCGATTTTTTACCAGCAGTAATCATGTCATAATCAAATCTAAGTTGCGCATCATTCATTGCGATTAAATCAGATGCATACTGGAATCTTTGCTGCTCCTCTAATTTAGTAGGTGATGCATAATCATTTATATCGTTTGTTGCTCCAACACCCGCAATAAATCCAGTATTATCATACATACACTCACCCACTTGTAATGTAATAATTTGTGAAATTAAAGCACTATTTAAAATGAGTGATGCGTCGATCCATAATGTATTTGCATGTATATGTGGAAAACCATATAGAGGTTGTACTGTTTTGGTGGTATGAATTTGCACCTCATCACTTGTGATTTTTTCCCATCTTTCTTGTGGGGTAAAAATACCAGACCTCATAGTGCCAACTGCCCTCGTATGTGTAAAGGGATATAGCTGGTGTCTGAATTTATTATCAAATAAAATGATTGGCATGATCTTCACAAGATAGCAAAAAAAATCCCCTCGCGTAAGCGAAGGGATAGTGCCCCAGGC
>JBMSJE010000160.1:0-2070 GCA_049418605.1 Sediminibacterium sp.
GCTCTGGCATTTCGGCAATAAAACGGCTTGGTTCATTTTGAACGAGTTGTCCAAAACGGTAACGTGCATTGGCATGCGTTAGCCAAAGTCTTTGTTTGGCTCTTGTTACGGCCACATAAAATAACCTGCGTTCCTCTTCCAATTCTTCTCTGGTATTTATAGACATGCTACTCGGGAATAATGTTTCCTCCACCCCCCCCACAAAAACACACTCAAATTCTAGACCTTTAGAAGCATGGATGGTCATAAGTTTTACAACATCTCCATTTTCTTTATCATCATCAGCGTCTGTAAGAAGTGTAATTTGTTGAAGATAGCCCCCCAGTGTTTTGTCGCCTAGTTCTCCATCTTCATTACTAGGTGATTCAATCCACTCTTTTATGGAGTTGAGTAATTCCTGAATATTTTCGTAACGAGCGAGACCTTCGGTGGTTTTATCGTTGAAGAGTTCTTTTACTAGATTGGTATGTTTACCCACTTGCACGGCTACATCATACGCATTGTTTTGCTGAAGCATGGTTTGAAAATACCGGATCATGGTAACAAAGTTGTTTAGGGCTTCTAGGGTACCCGCTTTAAAACCAAATTCACCAGCTCTGCTAATCACTTCAAAGAGCGTGATATTATTTTCGTTGGCAGCAATCGCACATTTTTCAAGTGTTGTTTTACCAATACCTCTAACCGGGTAATTGATAATTCTTTTAAGCGCCTCTTCATCTTTAATATTCACTACCACACGTAAATACGCAATAAAATCTTTGACTTCTTTGCGTTGGTAGAAACTTACGCCACCATAAATGTGGTAAGGGATACCCATTCTTCTGAGGCTTTCCTCAAACGAACGGCTCTGCGCGTTGGTGCGGTATAAAATAGCAAAGTCATTGTTGTTAAAATGATTGCGTAGTCTTTGTTCTTGAATGGTGTCTGCCACAAAACGTCCTTCATCATTGTCTGTCATGGTACGTACCAAACATATTTTTTCACCTTCTTTGTTTTCGGTCCAAAGGTTTTTTTGAATTTGACCTTCGTTGTTTTTGATCACTTCGTTGGCTACATGTATAATGTTTTGACTACTTCTATAATTTTGTTCCAGCTTTACCACTTTTACATCGTCATAGTCTTTTTTGAATTGTAAAATATTTTCGATAGTAGCGCCTCTAAAACTATAAATACTTTGAGCATCATCTCCTACCACACAAATATTTTCATTAACCGCCGCAAGTAGTTTAGTAATTTGATACTGCACCGGATTGGTATCTTGGTACTCATCAATAAGTATGTATTTAAACTTGTGTTGATACTTGTGTAATACTTCTGGAAAATTTTTTAAGAGCTCGTGCATTTTTAAAAGTAGGTCATCAAAATCCATAGCACCATTTTTAAAACACCGGTTTGCGTATGCTGCATAGATTTGAGCAATAGCGGGCCTGTTAGCGCGCATGTCTTCTTGCTGAATATAATAATCTGTGGCATATTCCGCAGGCGATAGGAGTGCGTTTTTAGCACTTGAAATTCGACTGCCTACAATATTTGATTTGTAATGTTTGTCGTCTAAGTTTAATTCGTTCACTACTGTTTTAATAACAGATCTGCTATCATCGGTATCATAAATGGTAAAATGATTGGGGTAGCCTAAGCGGTGCGCTTCGGCGCGCAGAATGCGCGCAAACACACTATGAAACGTACCAATGTATAAATTTCTTGCATCGGAATTGCCCAGTGTGCGCTCAATTCTTTCTTTCATTTCGGCAGCCGCTTTATTAGTAAATGTGAGTGCTAAAATATTAAAGGCATCTACACCCACAGACATGAGGTGCGCAATGCGTGTTGTTAAAACCTTTGTTTTACCACTTCCTGCTCCTGCCACAATCATGAGTGGTCCGTTCACATGTAATACCGCCTCTTTTTGTGGCTCGTTTAATCCCGCTAAATATTGTTGCATAGACGCAAGATAATCCCTAGATCGCATCTTCTCTTCAATCGTTGATAAGTTAATGTACGTGTTTCGTGCAGTTATAATTCAGTGTTTTTCTCTATGATTTCAATATTTATTGCAGTCATATTGCATAT
>JBMSJE010000161.1:0-2032 GCA_049418605.1 Sediminibacterium sp.
AAGGGTTTCTAATTATGGAGTAAAATTAGGGTTATTTTTTCTTGGCCCCTCTTTTGATAGGCTTCTTATATTTTTTTTGCATCACATCCCTTCTGCTGGTTTTTACATTGGACTTGCTGTTTTTTGCAGATTTTTCATGAAAGGCTGGACCCGCAGTACTCACCACTTTTTTAACTTTCTGAGAAATTTCCTTCATGATAACTTTAGGAATTTCATCTTCCGTTAAAACAGATGAAATTTCCACATCAGTAGGTATAGCAACCACCGGCA
Source organism: Sediminibacterium sp. (assembly GCA_049418605.1). Lineage (GTDB taxonomy): Bacteria > Bacteroidota > Bacteroidia > Chitinophagales > Chitinophagaceae > Sediminibacterium. The sequence goes on from JBMSJE010000161.1 coordinate 271, forward strand.
CTTGATACTGCATCAGCGATTCTATAGCTTCTAGTAATGGTGCTTCTTTTTCGGTACTAAATGTTATAGCAATACCCTTTTTATCAAACCTACCCGTTCGTCCTATGCGGTGGATATAGTTTTCGGGAACATCGGGGGTGTCAAAATTTATAACATGAGTTACTTCTGCAATATCAATACCTCTCGCTACAATATCCGTTGCAATTAAAAATTGATACGTACCATCTTTAAAAAGGCGCACAGTATTAAAACGGTGATTTTGTTCTTTATTAGAATGTATCACACCTACCTTTCCTTCAAATTTTGTAGCTACAGATTCATACAACTGATCTGCTAGTTTTTTGGTGGCTGCAAAAATTAAAACCTTTTGCATACTCGCATCACTTGTAATCAAATGCGTGAGCAGGTTTACTTTGGTATTAAAATTAGGGACCTGGTATAATTGTTGTTCTATATTTTCAAGTGGCGTTCCAGCAGGCGCTGCTTCTATAATTTCTGGTGCATTAAAAAAAGTATCCATGAGCGCTGTAACCTCTGGCGTAATAGTTGCAGAAAATAAAAGATTTTGCCTTTTTTGAGGAAGCAAATCCATAATATTTTTAAGCTGGGTACGAAATCCTAAATTGAGCATTTCGTCCATTTCATCAATCACTAATTTTTTAATGTACTTAGTTTTAAAAGCACCATTCATGGCTAAATCATAAAGCCTTCCTGGCGTTGCCACAATAACATCCGCTCCTTTTTCTACTTCAATTTGTTGTGTATTAATATTAACGCCACCATAAACACCAATGGCAATTAGGCTCATATAACTAGACAGCTTATTAATCGTTTCTACAACCTGAGTAACAAGCTCCCTAGTAGGAACAACAATTAAAATTTGAGGGTCTTTATTTTTATCAAATTTCCACTGACGCAAACAAGGGAGCAAATAGGCAATGGTTTTACCAGTTCCTGTTTGAGCAATACCACAAACGTCTTTGCCCGACATAGCCACAGAAAACACTTTTTGCTGAATGGTGGTAGGGGTATGATAACCCATATCGTCTAGTGCCGAAAAAAGCGCAGTATTTAAATTAAAATCGTTGAATGTCATGAGGGCACGAAGTTAGCGCTATATTTTAAATATATAAGCTATTGAGAGGTCTACCCTTCAATGATGACATCATACTTACCAAGTAAACCCATCGCCCCTTGTACCGAATGCTTCGACTTTTTAATCCGGTTTGCATCCATATCAATGGCATAGTTAGAAGAAGTAGTGAAATCTACTTTTTCGAGATTAGAATTGTCAAATTTCGCATGTAGTAAATCGCAAGATTCAAACAAGGCGGTATTTAAATCGGCGTTTGTAAAATCTACCGATTTAACGGAACACTTTGTAAAACGCATGCCTTTTATTTTAGTTCCATAAAATGAAGCATTATCAATGATGCAATTATTAAAAGAAACATCTAGCCCGTACTCTTTACATGAATCAAATAAAATGCCAATGAGTTTACACCCAACAAAATGCGCATCTCTAAAAACAACCTGATTTACTTTTACAACACTCATGTCACAATCTGTGAAAGAGCAATTGATAAAAATGGATCCGTCCAAAATTACGCCTGCAAAATTGCATTTTACAAAACTGCAATTTTCGTATTCACCAGTTGTATATGGTTGAACCTGAAAATCTATTTGCTCGAACTCTTGGTCTTCGGTTAGTTTCATGCTTTAAATTTTTGAAGGATTGCCGTCACTTCGTTCCGGCATCCTG
>JBMSJE010000162.1:0-2011 GCA_049418605.1 Sediminibacterium sp.
AAGGCGGCTTTATGAGGGGTTTAGGATTATAATGAGCGTAAAAGAGTATAATTTCAAGCCCAATAACCACCTTATGAAGGATCTAAAAGCCGGAATATATATCAAAAGTACTGCTGCGTTAATTGGCAGCTTCTTTGAAAATACCACCATTCTGGTTGTTGAACATAATGAGGCAGGAAGTATGGGGTTTGTAACGAATCAACCCTTTGAAAAGTCGCTGCATGACCTTGTTGAATTTAGCTATAGCAAACCATTTCCATTAATGGATGGCGGCCCCGTTGATAGAGATCACCTCTTTGTACTCCACAAGCGTCCCGATCTCATTGATGGGGGTAAAGAAATGATGAAGGGTTATTATTTGGGCGGCAATATGAATCAAGTGATTGAAGCGATCAACACGAGGGGAGCCAATCATCAAGAAATACAAATTTTTATTGGCTATTGCGGATGGGACGAAGGAGAATTGGAAGCGGAGGTGGAAGAAGGAAGCTGGACATTACCTACTATACTTAATCACCCATAAAACTATGATCAAACTACTATTTACAATTTTTACTCTATTCTTATTAGGCTGTTCTGATAACGATGAAACAAGCAGGGCCAAAAAATCACATTACGTCTCTCCCTCTATCAACTACAAAGGACAGTTTAGAAAAGGATACACCAGAAAGCCGGTTAGCACTAAGCCCTCAGCAATTAGAAACCAAGCTAGGTCTAAATATTACTATCAAACCAGGGGGAAATATAGAAGGAAGAACAAAAACAGGTAGTTAATTGTATTTTTAGAATATACTTACACTAAAAGCATATAAAAAATGAAAAAGGCCTCCACGCTTCTTTGCTTATTCTTCTTTGTAAACCAGTTCAATGTTTTTGCGCAGTTGCCTACACCAAGTAGTGGCCGCATAGTACGTATTGAAAATTTTAGTTCGATGCATGTACCTGCAAGAAATGTAGATATTTGGCTACCGGACAACTATACACCTACAAAAAAATATGCAGTATTATATATGCATGATGGGCAAATGCTTTTTGACAGCAGTATAACCTGGAATAAACAAGAGTGGGGCGTTGATGAAACAGTTACCAAACTAATACGGCAACAAAAAATTAGGGAATGTATTGTAGTAGGCATCTGGAATGGAGGAAAGAGTAGACATGCAGAATATTTTCCTCAAAAACCATTTGAAGCCCTATCTAAGGAAAACCAAAAACTTGTTTACGATGCCTACCGAAGTGGTGGCCAATCCATTTTTTCTGGACTCGCTATTTCGTCAGATAAATATTTGAAATTCTTGGTGGAGGAGTTAAAGCCTTTTATCGATAAAAACTACGGCACATTACCAGGCCCCTCAAATACATTTGTAGCAGGGAGTAGCATGGGTGGTTTAATATCACTATATGCCATGTGCGAGTATCCAAACGTTTTTGGCGGGACTGCTTGCCTATCTACACATTGGCCGGGGCTATTATCTATGGAAAACAATCCAGTACCTGCTGTATTTTTTTCTTACTTAAAACAGCATTTACCATCGCCTAAGCAACACACAATTTACTTTGATCATGGCACTGAAACACTAGATTCTATGTATGCATCATTACAGTTAGAGGTAGATGCTATTATGAAACAAAAGAAGTATGGCAAGAATGATTGGATAAGCCGTTCTTGGCCCGGGCAGGATCATTCCGAAAAGTCTTGGAGAAGCAGGCTGGATGTTCCTGTTACTTTTTTATTGAAGAAGTAAAAACAATAAGCCCCAATACGAGCTGCTTTACTATTTATAAAGAGTATAAATTTGATTTCAATGACGATTAAATAATTGCTCATTAACAGATTCTTATGTTAATGTATTGTGGTTTTAGAATTTGATAACAAATTAAAATGCTTTGTGCTTTTAATTTCGGTTCAATCAAAAAATAAAACCATGTGGGATGAAGTATTTAATATTTGCGTAGACATCATGTCTATTTTGGGAGACATTACTGGGCTTACCTATAACGAAATCAACGT